>JAKADF010000400.1 GCA_021820805.1 Bacillota bacterium | reverse complement strand
AAATACGTTCCTTTTGAAACGGTTTGGAAAGCCCATTTTACAAGAGTTGTTGAAAGCGTGCTCGATGTGTCACACCTTCCGTTTGTCCACAAAGAAACTACGGGAAGAGATGTAAGCCCGGTGGTTGAAGGGCCGGATTATTCAGCCTTTGAAGATGGAATTGTAATACATCCAACTCCTTTTGCTCCGTCTCATCCGATGCAGCCTGCAGCTTCGCCGGATGAAGTTAAAGATCAAACTGAAATTGAACTGATCTTCCCAAACAATTGGATTATTCGATCCCCCATGGGATATGCAAGCTGGATGTGTACATTTTTGACATTCACCCCTATTGATGACGAGACAACCAGTATTTTCGGTATTGCTATGCGAAATTTTGAACCAAATTCTTCACTTCTCGACGAACTTCACCTTGGCCATACCTTTTTTGTTATGAACCAGGATAAAGTAATAATTGAGCATCTCCGTCCGAGAATGGCCCCAGGTCTAAAAAACGAGGCTCATGCAGTATCTGATGGACCTTCGATTCGGTTCAGAAAAATGCTTTTTGATTCACTGCAAAAAGAAACCTATGATTTATGAATAAAAAGTAATCGCAAAGTATGCTTTAACTAAGAACTATTTCATTTTGGTAAATTTGTTGATTGATCGCTGGACTGTCCTCGATGTTATGGAGAAAAGAGGGAGCTTCCAATTCATTAATCGGTTTTGGTTTGCCGAATAAATATCCCTGACCATAATCGCAATCGAGTTGGCTTAGGGTTCGTAACTGACTTGTGGTCTCGACTCCTTCGCCGATGACGACTGCCCCTAACTGATGTGCAAGCTGAATAATTGCTCGACAAACTATCAACGAGCGTGTATCTTTGTCGATTTGACTGACGATCGACCGATCAATTTTGATGGAATTTGCGTTAATGGTAGTAAGATAATGTATAGAAGCATACCCCGCGCCAAAATCATCAATGGACAATCTACAACCGATTTTATTAAGTTGCCCGATGCGTTCAACTATCACGTCATCTTGAGGCAGCATCATACTTTCTGTTATCTCTACTGTCACACTGCCAGGGTGGATACCATGTTCACGAATTTCGCGTTCTAAAGTCTGGATGAACCTGCCGTCATAGAACTGAGCAGGAGACACATTGATGCCAAAACGAATATGAGAGAGTCCACGTGAGTTGCATTCCTTTTTGTGGCTTAAAATTTTGCGAATGACACAGTCGCCAATGTCGAGGATTAATGAGCTCTCTTCCGCCAGCTTAATAAATGAATCTGGCAATACTAAACCTTTTGTTGGATGGTTCCAACGAATAAGGCCCTCATATCCCAAAACCTTACCAGTCTTCAGATGTACAATAGGCTGGTAAACCATAGAAAACTCATCATTTTGTAAGGCCCTTTGAACATCATTTGTGAAATTCATCCAGTGTTCCAAGTTAGAGCGAAGCCCATCATTATAGATTGTTATACTATTCCCTTTACGTTTCTTTGCTTCGTACATAGCTAAATCGGACGCTTGAAGCATTTCGGACAGCGTGCGGCCGTCGCGGGGATAGAAGCTAACACCAAGGCTTGCCGTAACACGAATGGAATGGTTTTCTATTAGGAATTCTTTATTAAAAATAGCCTGTAAATTTTTCGATAAAACATCGGAGAGATTTGGCGGCATCTCCGCCAATATCGCAAATTCGTCCCCTCCGAGGCGGGCAATACATGTACCTAGAGGCGTCACTTGCTGTATTCGCTTCGCTATTTCGATTAAGAGTTGGTTTCCTGTGAGGTGGCCGAATGTGTCATTCACAAACTTAAAGCGGTCTGAATCGATGAAAATCAAGCATACCTCATTGCACTTGCCGAGTAGTTTTGCTCCCTGGCTCAGAAAACCTCGCCGGTTTAGAATTCCGGTCAGTGGATCGTGAATTGCGAGTGCTTCTAACTCAATATTTGCTTTTCTACTTTCTCTCCAGCGTAAAATAGCAAATGTACTGCTTGCAATTAATAGAATAAACAGTGTCATTAAGACATCGTCACGTTCAAATTTGCTAGAACTGCGCAAGATGTTTACCCACCATGGTTCAAATTTCGTTTGTTTGAATATGAACATAACGAGCGCACTCAAGATTAGCAGAACTGAAAAATCTCTTCTTGCTGGCGTCATGTTTCGCAGCAGCTTCATGAGAATCCTCCTTAATCTCCACATGGATTGCGACATGAAGCCTAAGAACGGAACAATTGCGCAGCCTATGGGTCGTAATTGCTAATCCGGAATAAATTGTGAGTTTATTCTACATTAATAACTACCACGGAAGAAACGTAGAGTCAAAGTACATTTGAGTGAAAATCACCTCTAATTTATCTAGTTTATATGTCCCATAGAGTTAGGTACTGATGAATCATGCATTAAGTATACCAGCTAAATTAAAATAAATCAGGAATTATTTACCTGCAAAAGGAGAGCTTAAAATTATGAGATTTACTGTAGGTGCAAAATTCATGAGTTTTATAGGCGTCTCAGCCATTTTGTTTGGAACGGCATCGGTAGTTTCTATGGTTATCAACAATAGTACAAACCGTTCGTTTACGTCGCTTATGAACCAAGATGTAACCACACTGCAAAAGACTGCAGAGATTCAATACTACCTAAATCACGAGGTTAGTTTATACCGATCTATATTGATTAATAATTCAACGAACAACAAAAGTGAGGTACAGTCAGATTTCCAAAAGTTTAAACAAGAACATCAGGCCCTTCAATTGGACGTACAGTATGAGGTTCAACATACTTCAAATGAGAAAGTTAAAAAGGAAATTGTGAAAGTTGGCCAAGATGAAAACACTTTTACAAATCAGTCCATGCATCTTCTCGCTCTGACACATGACGACATATCGCAATTGATTCAGACAAGCATGCCTGTGATTCATCTTGGGGTTGTTGCCACAAATGAAGTTACTGCGGTTTTAAATGAACAAACAAAAAATATTCTTGCAAAAAATATCCAGCAGGACACAGCCATAAACACTACTGACTGGTGGCTGTCAATCGCCCAGTTTATTCTCCTTGTGCTGATTGAATTGTTTGGTGTGTTTTTATCACATCGGCTTTCCGTACCTTTGAAACGTTTAGCCTTAGTCATGAAACAAGTGGAAAATGGTAATCTTTCGGTTAAGGAAGAATTTATTTTGAGTCGTGATGAGATTGGAGATACCTATCGGTCCTTTTTTACGATGATTAATTCTCTTAAAGTTATCATTAAAAAAGTGCTAAACGGTTCTTCCCAATTGGCTGCAGCATCTGAGCAGCTAACAGCAAGTGCCATGCAAACCGCAGGAGCGGCAGAACAGGTTTCTTTTGCTGTACAGGATTTAACTAATGAAACCCAAAAACAGAATCATGACATTGAAGCGAGCGTTAGTAGAATAGAAGAAGTCACTGGGGAAGTTCAATCGATATCCTTAAGTTCTAAAGAAGCTTCTATGCAAGCGAATAAGACAACTGGTTTAGCGACAAACGGTTATGAAGCGATAGAGAGTGCAATCTTACAAATGGAAACCATTGAACAAAGCGTCGCTGCATTGTCACAAGATATTAAACTATTAAAAAGCCGTTCAGAAGAGATCAATAATATTGTAGATATTCTAAGTGATATTTCTTCTCAAACCTCTTTATTGGCTCTAAATGCTGCTATAGAAAGCGCTAGAGTAGGCGAGGCGGGTCGAGGATTTGCTGTAGTTGCGGGGGAAGTCCGGAAACTTGCGGAGGAATCCGCGAAATCTGCCGCCCAAATCGGAGAACTAGTCGATACGATAAATGAAGACATGCGAAAAACCGATGAAATGATGGGTATAGCACTTCGTGATGTGGGCGGGGGTACCGAAAGAGTAAAGCAGGCAGGTCATGCCTTTGAAAGTATTCAATCATCTGTTCAAGTTGTGGCACAAAAG
>JAKADF010000399.1 GCA_021820805.1 Bacillota bacterium | reverse complement strand
TCTCAAAAGGACGGAGGATCTGGTTAGCAGGCGGAGGCCCGTGCGGCATTATTGCAAAAGAGATCGCGCTGAAAATAAAGGAAGCATCGTACCTTCAACCGGAAGGAATGGCAGTTGAGGAAATGATCCACGGACCGTTTCAGTGCGTAGAATCAGAGGATTTCTTCATTGTCATTGGACCATATGGCAAGGCACAGAAAAGAGTTTTGGAACTCGTTTCAATGATAGAAGCGATAGGCGCAAAATATGTATTTGTGGATGACGGCGCGGCATCCGTTTCTTCAGAATATCGAATTGTCGTGCCAAAAGTGGAAGAACATTATGCCGCCCTTACGTGTTTAATTCCGTTGCAACTCTTAACATATCAAATGGCGCTTGACGCGGGAACAAATCCAGATAGCTTCCGCTTAGAAGACCCTAGATTCCGTGAGGCATCCGTAAGAGTTACACTGTAGCATAGCAACGTTAGAACACTGAATTAAAGGAAGATGTTACTGAAGTCGAGCTAAAATAGTAATTGAGTGATCAAAAAAGGAGCAGCAACATGAGCAAATTTATTACTGAAGAACCATTTTGGAGTATATTCCCTAATGTAGAAATCGGTGTCATTTTAGCAAAAGATATCGATAATACTGAGGAAGGCACTGTGGACGTCCGTCCCGACATCATCGGTTTTTTGGAACAGAGTCAACGCACAGCAAAAAAGTTTTTGACTGAAGAGGTGTTTGCTGAAAATAAAGTGATTTCTGTGTGGCGTGAAGCCTACCGTAAATTCAAGACGAAAAAGGGAGCACGCTGTTCCATCGAAGCGCTGCTCAAAAGGGTGGAAAAAGGAAGAGGAGTTGACTGCATTAATCCACTTGTAGATATCTACAATTCCGTTTCGCTCCGATATGGCGTTCCGTGTGGTGGCGAAGACATGGATACGTTTCAAGGGAATCTTCGACTCACTGTAACGCAGGGAAATGATCCTTTCTTAGCACTTGGAGATGAAGAATACGACCATACGCTTCCAGGGGAAATCTGCTATCTTGATGAGATAGGAGCAGTTTGCCGCTCTTTTAACTGGCGAGATGGACAGCGTACCATGTTGACAGAGAGCACAAAGAACGCATTTCTGGTGATTGAATCTCTTGATAAGGAACATTCCGAACACCTGAGAGAGGCACTCAACATGCTTGCCGCATGGACGCAAAAGTGCTTGGGTGGAACGACGAGTATAGAAATATTAAATAGAAATAATGTTGAAGTTAGTTTAGACGGACAGTGATACAAGACTACCTCAGGTTGCTAATTGGATGCGTGAGCAACAGAAAGGATTATATAAATGATCGGACTAATTGTTACAGCTTGTTTTCTTGGATTTGTTTATAGTGCAGCTCCTGGGGCGGTCAATACCGAAGCTTTACGCAGAGGGTTAAAACGAGGATTTATGCCATCATTTTTGGTACAAGTTGGAGCCCTTCTAGGCGATTTGGTATGGGCCATTGTCGGGTTAACAGGTGTAGCACTGGTTTTTCATTTTATAGCGATACAAATTATTTTAGGGTTCGTTGGAGTAACCTTTTTACTTCGAATTGCATGGATGTCCTTTTTAGACGCTCGTAAGCCAATTGATATTACTAACTCAGAAAATAAAGAAGAACGGCAAGATTTTTTAACAGGGATAGTTTTCTCAATAGCCAACCCGTTTGGTATTGCTTTTTGGGGTGGAATTGGCGGAGGATTTGCAGCTCAAATCGCAGGGATGCCATTGATTGATAAGCTTGTACTACTGTTTGTTGGTTTTTCTGTAGGGGCATTTGCTTGGTGTGTTGGCATATCTGTGTTGGTAGCCTGGTCACGTAAATTTATTGGAGAAAAGATTTTACGTGGAATTTTTACACTATCGAGCTTGGCAATGGCATACTTTGCTCTGGAAATGTTATGGAATTTGATTCATAGTACTATTCATCAGCTGCTTGGGGCTGAGACACGATTAAATATTAGTGACTAATGTATCTTCTTGAATCCAACTATGAAGGCCCAGCTTTCTTCAGATATGCCCCCTTAAGTGACAGAAAGGCGTCTACTGTCTTTTAGCAGACACCTGTCGATTTACTCTTAATTTCATTCGTGTCAACGATTCGTCTCAGCTAGATAAGAGGCTTCGTATCGGTGGTTACGAGTGCCTCACCTGTAAGATTTACTCTACCATTTGGAAACATGTTTGATAATGTCTCTACAAAGTCTTTGTGAATTGCTTCACAGGTTAGGGCAATCCCAAAGTACTGATGGTAATGCGCCCTCCTGGTTTTATAGCAGAAAACATAGCTTTCATGGGACAAGTTGGGGGTTTGGCATAAACATGAGTCCATGACGGCAAGTACACAAATCAAATTGGTCCGACAATATCAGCTAACGTAAATGCAGAGTCGCTAACTCCACAGGCTAAATCCAGGACACGTTGTCCTGAACGGGGTTCGACTGATTTATAATCCATTCTGCGATTGGTCTAGTTGGTCTACTCATTTCATCTCTTCGCGCTATCCATCCTTGTGAAGCCACAGTCCATTATTCCCGTTGCTTACTGCGAATCTCCTCGTATGATATGGCCATTCGCTCACCTTCCCTATGTTTTACTTTACCAAGTAGTAAAGAACATTCTACTTTTCGAAAGAATGGAAAACGCCCCCACTTCGCAACTGCGTCCGTTACTATGAGTGTAATGATGAGGAAAACGTAAACAATTAGGTAAACGACGTATTTCTGTTTTTAGGGGGGTGGATGAACGGTTCTAGCTTAGAGACCTTCGAGGAACGAAAGTTGGTTTCTATTATCCGATCAGCAGCACGCACTATCGTTACCAGTTCCGCACGAGAATGGACGTTCAACTTTTCATAGATGTTCATTAAGTGAGTAGATACGGTTCTATCACTGATTGATAGGCACTTTGCAATTTCCTTATTCGAGAAACCATGGACGACGAATTGGACAATCTCCCGTTCACGTAGAGCTAGTTTGGCCTCAAGAACAGTTATTACATCACCCTTTGGAATCAAATGTTGCACATGGGCCCAATAATTATCGTACTCAAGTTGAATTAAATTACGTAGTTCTTCAAGTGGAAGTACTTCTAACACATTCGTGTTGTGCAACTTCCGTGAATGGTCAAGAACCGCCCGAACCACAGCGTCGACGCTGTCCCCGATTAAGACCTCTCCACATTGAGGACAAGTATGACGGTATTCATTTTCATATCCAGATGAGAATGACGTTTTCATCACGCTTCCTTTCATTAGAAACGGCCTCTATCTTCCTCGCAAAATATTCAAGATGCTTTCAAGGAGAACTTCCAAACCCTCTACACTCACACTAAATGTTTACGAAACCAACTGGACAATGTCACGAGTCGTGGAACTGTTCTCCCTTTCGCGCCTCATCGACGTGTTTTTTAATGCTTTCAACTTGGGCTCTCATGCCCTCAGAAACTGCTAACACCAAAGTTTTTTCATCGAGTCCGTAACGCACATGGAGTTCAGCCATGGTTCGCATACTTGCCCACACCCGCAGATTTGCGGCCGCTGCCTTTTGGTATGCCTCCGGCAGATTGGAAGCCGCTTCTTTCACAAGTTCTAAAAACAATTCATCACGTTCACGGGAAGATGGCGGAATTTCCTTTAAGTCTATCGCTGACCTCGCGGCTTCAACCGCCTTCATCGGCCTCAGATATGGTATGAGTACTGGCACCGTCTGCTCCACCCAATTTGGCAGGTCTTCTAACCGCTTTGGATATGGTGGAATGATCTTCAGAGTGTGTTCCAAACCCCAATGAATGAGCCCTTCAATAATCGCGTGTCGAGATGAAAAATGGCGGTACACCGTGGCATAAGAAACCCCTGCTTTATCGGCGACCTCTTGAATCGTGAAATTGTGCAGGCGACCTTCAAGGATGAGCGCTTCGACTGCATA
>JAKADF010000398.1 GCA_021820805.1 Bacillota bacterium | reverse complement strand
CTTTTGCAACACTCATCCAGAAGTTTTGGCCAACAAGGTTGGAACTGAGATGGTTCGAATCTACCAGTACCCAATTATTGAGAGCAACTGCATAACGCATGATCGAATACTTGGAAGTAATTATCTGTATCTTACAAAAGCACCTGATGGGACGTTGCTTGAAACTTTTGCATCTTGGGTTGGTACCCCTGGCTATATATTTATTGCAATTCTACTGGTTGTGATTGTTTGGCTTGCACTGTACCTGCCCTGGGAAATATATTATCGAGCTGAGAAATCGACTGGTCTTGAGCATGGAGTAAAGACATAACAGTATCTGTTAGTGATTGATGGTATTTCTTGAAATTGGATGTTTATTGTGTTTAGTAACGGGGAATTCCATGTACTGGCGAATAAAAGGAATAAGAGCTTTAAGGTCGCCAATAGAACCAGATAAACTAAGGAGGAGAATACAGCATGACAGTTTACAGCCAAGTAAAACAGACCCTTGCTGGATTAAAAAGCGCTCAGGCCAGCTTTGAACAATTTGCCTTGCAAACAGAGAACCAAGCCGCAAAGCAATTGTATACAGATTGCGCAAATCAGACACAAACCCTTGTAAATAGTGTGCAGCAACGGGTGCAACAACTCGAACAGGAAGAACCGCAATATAAACAATCCTAATTTGCAGAACAACCAGATAAAAGCATCACTTTATAAAATTTGATTGAACCTCCGCCTTACCTCATACATAAATTAGTCAATGGGGTAGGGCGGACAAATTTGCGAAAATAAATCTAAAAACTATATTAATTATTCTTGAAAAAACGTGATATGATTCCATCAATGCTGTATTTGATAGAAATATGTGAGCGTGAATAATTGATAGTATTGCAGAAAAGATAAGGCTAATTAAGGTGGTTACGTCATGGAAGAGAGTCGAAAACTAGACATTTTGCATCTTCTGCACGAAAATTCTCGCCTTTCCGCCGAAACAATTGCAAACATGTTAGGTGAAAGTCTGGAAGAAGTAACAGAGGCAATTTTAGAGCTGGAGAGGGATAAAGTTATTTTACGGTATTCTGCAGTGGTGAATTGGGACAAAATACCGCAGCGCCGTGTGGCGGCAGTAATTGATGTTAAAGTGACGCCTCAACGAGAAGTAGGATTTGACGCCATTGCAAAAAGAATCTACCGTTTTCCTGAAGTTAAATCTGTTTCCCTTATGTCTGGTGCATTCGATTTACAGGTAACGGTCGAGGGAGAAGACCTTAGGGAAGTTGCACGATTTGTTTCGGAGAAACTCGCGACAATCGAGAATGTGAATTCAACAATGACGCACTTTCTTTTGAAAACTTACAAATTTGACGGCGTGATTTTTGATAACCAGGACGGCGATCGGCGGATGGTGATTTCGCCTTGAGTCAACTAGAAAATCGTCTATCACCGATTGTTCGCGATTTACCACCTTCCGGTATTCGGCGTTTCTTTGATTTAGCAAGTCAGATGGATGATGTTATATCACTCGGTGTTGGTGAGCCGGATTTCACAACTCCCTGGCATGTCCGTGAGGCAGGTATCTATTCTTTGGAACGGGGATACACGATGTATACATCGAACCGTGGACTACCCGAACTGTGCACCGCTATTACTGAATACTTGGAAGGGTTTGACCTGCATTACAATCCAACAGATGAAGTCTTCGTAACAGTTGGTGCTAGTGAAGCGATTGACATCGCTTTACGCGCACTGGTCTGTCCAGGAGATGAGGTGTTGATACCTGAACCGGCCTATGTCTCTTATCGGCCAGGTGCTCTACTCGCAGGTGCGAACGTAATTGGTATTCCGACAAGAGCGGAAGACGAGTTCCGTCTAACTGGCGACCTCCTTCGTGCAAATATTTCGTCTCATAGTAAAGTCTTAATTATGTGTTACCCAAATAATCCTACAGGCGCTGTTATGGGGTTAGACGATTTGCGCGAAATTGCAAAAGTGGCAATTGAACACGATCTTTTCGTTATATCTGACGAGATTTATGCTGAGTTAACTTACGGCAAAAAACATGTCAGCATCGCGTCTTTACCCGGTATGAAAGAACGAACTATCCTAATCAATGGGATGTCAAAAGCATTTGCGATGACTGGGTGGCGGCTCGGATATATTGCTGCACCCGAAGAAATTTTGAACGCTCTGCTGAAAATCCATCAGTATACAATTCTTTGCGCTCCAATAATGGTTCAAATGGCTGCACTTGAGGCATTAAAAAATGGAAGTTCCGAAATGCATCGAATGGTAGAAAGTTATAATCAAAGAAGAAAACTAATTGTTAAAGGATTTCAGGACATTGGACTTTCATGTCATGAACCTAAGGGCGCATTTTATGCTTTTCCTGATGTTCGCAGCACGGGTCTAACCTCGTCAGAGTTTGCTGAGGGACTTTTACAAAACTCTAAAGTTGCGGTTGTCCCTGGGAATGTCTTCGGTGAAGCTGGGGAAGGTTTTATTCGTTGTTCTTATGCTACATCTGTGGAGCAGATTGAGAAGGCATTAGACAGAATTTTACGTTTCGTAAAATCGCTTGAGTGATTTTGGCTGTTCTTCCACAAGGACCTATACATTTATTTTAGAACGCAAAAGCATCACTGATTATTTATTTATGGCCTTTTCAAAATACTAGGAATGTTAAAGCCTAGTTGATTGCCGAAAACGATAGGTTCCGTCATAATATCAGCATCACGACGAGAGTTTAAAGTTGGTGTGTCGTGATCCCAATTAAAACAACGGGGTGATATCTTGGCAGAAATTAAATATGAGATAAAAGAGACAATCGGAGTTTTATCTGAAAGTACTAAGGGCTGGAAAAAAGAACTAAATCTAATCAGTTGGAATGACCGTGAACCAAAGTTTGATATCAGGGAATGGGCACAATCGCATGAAAAAATGGGTAAGGGGATAACTTTTTCTCTAGAGGAATTAACAGTGTTAAAGCGGATTCTAAATAATATGGACATATAGCATAAAGTTTAGAGGGGATTCTTTTATGGCAACAATAGAAGATTTCGAAAAAGTCGAACTAAGAGTTGGCACAGTACTCTCAGCAGTACCTTTCCCAGAGGCACGTGTGCCAGCTATAAAAATGGAAATCGATTTTGGGCCGCTTGGAATAAAACGTTCGAGTGCACAAATTACGCGTCGATATTCACCGGAAACTCTTATTGGTCGTCAAGTCGTTGCAGTTGTAAACTTTCTCCCAAGAAGGATTGCAGGCTTTGAATCGGAGGTATTGGTTCTAGGTGGTGTACCCGAGAAGGGAGATGTCATTCTTCTTGGGCCTGACAGCCACGTCCCAAATGGAACTCCAATTGCGTAAAATCGTGGTTTTTCGTTTATCCTTTTAACATATCCTGCAATGCTACATAGTCAGCTTTTCCAGTTCCGAGTATAGGCAGTTCTTGGATGACTCGAATCTCGGCCGGTGTTAAAAGTGCACTAAAGCCTTCATCCTTAATAAAGGAACGCATACGGTCAAGGCTGATTGTTTCATCAGAAGTGAAGAGTATGATTTTTTCACCTTTTTTACTGTCAGGCACCCGAATAGCAGCAACGTTTGTAACACCAAAGCACTGTTTGGCAATGTCCTCAACAAGACGTAGAGAAACCATTTCACCGCCGATTTTTGCGAATCGCTTTATTCGATCATGTAAAAAGATAAACCCTTGGTCGTCAATTTCAACGATATCCCCAGTAGGAAACCATTCATCGCGCGGAATAAATCCGCGCCCATGAATGAGATACCCCTTCATGACGTTTGGTCCCTTTACTAGAAGCTCTCCACCTTTTTTAATGCCTTCAACGGGTCTTATTTTGTATTCACTATCAGGTACGAACTTCCCGACAGAACCTTCCTTGTATTCGGTTGGCGTATTAATTGCAAGGATTGGTGACGTCTCGGTCATTCCATAACCTTGTAGGATT
>JAKADF010000397.1 GCA_021820805.1 Bacillota bacterium | reverse complement strand
TCAACTACGAACCAAGCAATTGCAGATAAAAAAATGACATCTGCAGAACGATTAGAAATGATTGCTTCCATTGCACCAAAGGGTGTGTCACAACGTACCCTGCAGCTTTTGTTGTCGATGAGCTCAAACCAAATTAATATTTTGCAAAATGATTCAGAGCGGATTGTAAAAGACTTGCTTGGGGTGCCGTTTAATGCAGATTCCCTTTCTCAAGCAGGCAGTCATGTTAATAATCTGATTGGGAATTACGATCTTGATCTGAATTCACGGTACGTTGTTCAAAACATTGTAGTTAGTGTTTTAAGACCGAACATGGACTACAACCAAGAAGGAACTGACCATCTGAAGCAAAGTGCGGCAAAAGCTGTTCCCGATGTAATGATTCATCAAGGCGAAATCATCGTGCCTAAGTACGGTAAAATTACTCCGGCTATTATCAGCAAACTTAAAGATGTTGGTTTATACAGCACAAGGCCGAACTATGGTATTGTGCTGGGGTTCGCACTCTTTATCGTTATCTCAATTGGAATGCTTGGCGCCTATATTGAACGCAGACCGCAAAGACGCAGATTAGATAATATGATGCTCTTAATTCTAAGTCTCACTTTCATTTTGATGGCTCTTTTAATCAGTGTGACTACAGGCATCATAAATACTGGGGAACTTACATCGGTGCCTTATGTTGTTCCAATCGCACTTGGAGCCATGATTATCACAGTCCTGATGGACTCTTCTGTGGCTGTCGTTGCGTCGTTTTATTTTTCGTTTTTATTTGGAGCGGCACTTGGTTACAATTTCAGCTTTGCATTTATCGGATTCGTAGGTTCGCTTGTTGGATCTTACAGTTTGGCAAAAGTAACGCATCGCGGTACGTTTATGAGAGCTGGATTCTTCGTTGCCGGCATCAATGTTTTGGCCGTCCTTTCACTGCATTTATTGCAAACGGACAGCGGTGCTTCCTTTCCTTCGTTCATCCTGCATTTAGGGCTTGCAGCACTGAACGGAATTGTAGCTGCGATTTTAGCAATGGGGATATTACCATTTTTCGAGAGCGCATTTGGTCTTTTAACTCCGATACGACTGCTTGAGTTATCTAATCCAAATAATCCATTGCTTCGTAAGGTATTGCTGGAAGCACCAGGGACTTATCATCACAGCCTTATTGTTGGAAACTTAGCGGAAGCAGCTGCAGAACTCGTTGGAGCTGACCCATTGCTATGCCGTGTTGGAGCTTATTATCATGACGTGGGAAAAACAAGGCGTCCATTATTCTTTGTGGAAAACCAAATGACAAAAGAAAATCCACACGAAAAGTTGTCACCGAGTCTCAGCCATTTAATTATTACGTCTCACGTCACAGATGGTTTAGAAATGTTAAGGCAAGCAGGGTTGCCCAAACCGATTCAAGACATTTGTGCAACCCATCATGGAACTACAATTTTGTGGTACTTCTATAATAAGGCAAAAGAACAAGATAAGAATGGTACAGTGAAAGTGGATGATTTTCGATATCCTGGTCCTAAGCCGAAAACAAGGGAATGTGCAATTGTCATGATTTGCGATGCTGTTGAGGCAGCTGTCCGGAGTATGGCACGTCCAACACCGAATCGTGTAGAGGGTGTTATTCGTAAAATTATTCGGGACAGGCTGCAAGATGGCCAATTAGACGAGTGTGATTTGACCCTGCAAGATCTTGATACGATGGTAAGCGCGTTTATGAAAACACTAAAAGGCATCTATCATTCGAGAATTGAGTACCCAGACATTGACAAACTCCGAAAGGAAATAGCGAAATGAATGAAAAAACCGTGGTTGAACTAGACAAGCAGGTGGATGTACCAAGTGAAATTGGAGATACTCTGCAATTTGTATCTGAAGTGATTCAAGCTGCCGGAGAATTTATGGATGTATCTGGCTCTGTATCAGTGGTTCTGGTTGATGATGAGACTATTCACGAATTAAATCGTAATTTCCGAGATGTTGACAGACCGACAGATGTACTGTCTTTTTCTATGATAGAAGGTGAGGATGTTTTGCCTGATGTCCCGGGTGAATTAAATCCCATAGGCGATATTGTTGTCAGTATTCCCACCGCAATTCGACAGGCGGACGATTACGGGCATTCTTTTAAAAGAGAGTTTGCTTTTTTGCTTATTCATGGTTTTTTGCATATTATTGGATATGATCATCAAGACGAAGAGCACGAACGCGAAATGTTTGGTCTCCAAGAACAGATTCTCAACAAAATGGGCATTTCGCGTGTGTAATGGGCAAGCAAAGTTCGTTTGCACAAGCCGTAAAGTACGCAATAGCTGGTATTCGGTTCGGATTTCAGCTAGAGCGGAATATGCGGCGTGACTTTTGGCTGGCACATGTAATTCTTGGAGTCGAGATTGTCATTCGTCCTCCGCTGTCTGCAGTTGTTGCGACGATTATGGCAGTTTCTCTTGTTATGTCTGCAGAGTTATTCAACACTGCAATCGAACGCGCAGTTGACCAAATCACGAATGGCAAGTGGTCTTATCAGGCAAAGATAGCAAAGGATACAGCTGCTGGTGCAGTTTTATTGACTGCGATGGGCAGTATAGGAATTGGTATTTGGGCAGTAATTTGTGCAAGACCGTGGCATGTGTATGTGTTTTCATTTCAAAACTTTGACGGGTTAATTTTGGCACTTGGTTACTTATGTACTTTGTGGTATTTTCACGGTGCAACTTTTAAAGAAATAGATGTTTTAACAGATAAAGAAGAAAATCAGAAATAATCATAGAGGAGACTGTGCTTGAAAACTGAACCATTTCGGTCAGGCTTTGTTGCAATTGTAGGCAAACCTAATGTTGGAAAATCAACTTTGCTGAATGCTATGGTAGGAAAAAAAATTGCAATTATGTCAAATCGGCCGCAAACAACGAGAAACCGAATTCGCGGGGTTGTAACGCGCCAGAGCGGGCAAATAGTCTTTATTGATACCCCAGGGATACATAAACCAAGGCATCGACTTGGCGAAATCATGGTCGAAGCGGCAGAAGGAACACTTAAAGAAGTAGATGTGGTTCTGTTCGTAGTTGATGCTTCTGAGAGAGATCATGATGCAGACAAGTATGTAATGGAAAGACTGGCAGATATTAAAACACCTGTATTTCTTGTGATTAACAAGGTTGACAAAGTCGCGAAGCCAAGTGTATTGCAACTTATTGCAGAATACAATGCAGAATACGCATTTGCGGAAATTATACCCGTATCAGCAAAAGATGGCACGCAACTGTCAGTGTTAGAGCATTTTATTCTTGAAAAACTGCCCGAAGGACCAAAGTATTACCCAGATGATATGGTGACGGACCACCCAGAGCAGTTTATTATTGCAGAAATGATTCGTGAAAAGGTATTGCGACTTACTCGTGAGGAAGTTCCACATTCAGTTATGGTGGATGTTGAGCAGTTGGAACGGCGTGATAATAATGTTTTGTACGTGCATGCCGTAATTTATACGGAAAGAAATAGTCAAAAGGGTATTTTAATTGGGAAACAAGGCGGAATGCTTAAGCAAGTTGGTGAGCTGGCTCGAACAGAGTTAGAGCGATTGCTTGGTACGAAAATGTACATCGAATTATGGGTAAAAGTGAAAAAGGATTGGCGTAATGAGCCATCGTTACTCCATCGATTTGGATTTGACGACATTTAATTTTGTGTACGGGGCTTAAGTTAAACGAATCCTTACAATGAGAAGCTTTACCAGGTACTTCATAGTATATGAAAAGCAGAGAGCGGAAGGCTATTATCATAAACCTGAGTGACTCGCAGCTGAAATAAAGCTCTTTTTAGGGGGATGATTGGTTGCGGGATTTATCTTGGAAGCTCTTTTCGTTAACTGGTAACATTGAAGCCTACATGTTGTATAAGAAACATGAGGATGTGGAAGTTGAGAGTGACGAAGATGGGCAAGACCGAGTTGAACAACAGGCAGTCTCTCAGGG
>JAKADF010000396.1 GCA_021820805.1 Bacillota bacterium | reverse complement strand
GAGAAAGATTGCTATGAGGCCGCAAATTAGACCGAACGCCCGACTTCTTAAATACCCTGCACAAGTTACGAATACGAAAAGTCCAAACCAGAGAATGACAGATGTATTCGTCGTAAGAGAAATCATCGTTAGGAATTGCGCGATGACAAGGATGACAAGAGTTAATAGAATACGAGTTGTGAGCTTCTGATAGGTAACAGATCTTAGCTTGGATTGACTGAGCTTCATCGATCTACTCCTCGGTAGGTAATCAGTGCCTGCAATTGGTCAAATGAAAACGCCTGAAGTGTTTGCAAATCGACAAATCCCCCGGCATACTTCCCTGACCTAGATTGTAGTGCAAGCAAACGCTTGTGACATATTTCGGCATATTTAGACTCACCGACTGCAAAGAAGTACCTCGTTGCAAGTGCATAGACAGCTGGCGACTCATCCTTGGATGCAAACATTCCCGTTTGGTCGATTCTAGTAAAAATTTTGACAGCGTTTTGATTCATCAGTTCCTCAAGGTGACTGGTAAAGGGTTTCGTAGATAAACCGGCTTGCTCTGCATCGATTGCTGTAACGAGTTGTTCTGCCAAACTCGTATCAAGCATCGGCAGCCCATCGCTGGTTTGACGGAACATATGTTCCTGGGGAAAATACTGATACGCGTAGAACCCTCTTGAAAGTAATGATTCCATCAAAAGCTTCTTTTCATTCTGATATATTCTATCATACTCGGGCAGGCTTTTACAAAGCATTGCGAGTGTCTGAACGTTCGCATACGGTAGCGTAACAGTAACGCCACTTGAAGCAGCCTTTTCACTGTTGTCATCAGCAAGAAATCCACCAAGGGCGTTCGTCGAGTATAGATTTTCTGCTAATTGCAGCGCTAATTGCTGAGTTGTCGGCTCGTTAAACTGGTTGGCGCCAGTCATCAGGGCACCAATAATCCTCAAATCATCAACCGAGCTATTTATTGGTGTCTTTGTAGACATGGGAATCACCCACTGGAGAACAGAACCCTTGATAATAAATTTATTCTTAAGCAGGTTTTTCTCGCGTTCAAACAATGGTTGGTCGTACGCATCTACTGCGTATTCCAACACGAGGCCTACGGATTCCGACAGTACGGCATGTCCAACGTTAGGGTTATTTTTCGTTTGTTGAACTGGTTTTAGGTTCGTATAAACGCCACCGTCAGGATTCATCATCCAATTGTTAAGAAAATTCCATAAAGCCCTTTCTTGAGACGAGTGAAAGGACTGGGGAGTAAGATTGATGTGTTTTCGGTGAGTCATTCGATGCATGTAGTACACTGAAAGAAGTGCGATGAGGATTATCACGATACCGAGTGAGCACATGGCTAACCAACATCGCTTCAACATTTTAACCCACCCTAGATTGACACCTTCCAAAGAATAATATGGAAGCTGAATTTATAATAATTCGTATCAAGTCCCCGCGTTGCAGACTACTGCCCTAGCGTCTCACAAGTAAGGTGTTTGACTGTTAGTATATTCTTACAAAAAGTTGCTGACCAGCTTCTTCGGCTCCCCCGCTTACTGATCAAAACAAATCTGTCAGCCTCTCAAATTCCAGGGTTTCATCTAGTGACTCTTTGCATATCCTAATCCACGTTAGTTGTATCGTTTCCAAAACATCAATTAAGTAAGGATCAAATTGAGTTCCTTTTCCATCCTTCAATCGTTGGAAAGCTTCAATTGTTGACAATTCTTTACGATAGGCCCTGGAAGATGTCATTGCATCAAACGCATCGGCGATTGCCAATATTCTTGCTTCCAAAGGTATATCATTTCCTTTCAATCGCGACGGATATCCTTTCCCATCCCATCTCTCGTGGTGGTATAAGACACCAGACCTTAATGAACCTAACCCTGAGATCTTTTCAATCATTTTGCCACCAACAATTGGGTGGGTTTTGATAATTTCAAATTCCTCATCCGTCAATCGCGACGGTTTCGTTAGAATGGATTCGGGAATGTTAATTTTACCGATATCGTGCAACAACCCGCTAAGACGTAAACTATGCAGCTTTCTTTCGTCCTGAAATTCTGGCATTCTTTTCGCTAACTCAACCGCATACTGACTAACTCTTTCACTGTGACCAAATGTATAGTGATCTTTCGCTTCTACTGCAATGACAAAACTTTTTACGACTTGTTCGATAGTGGTATCCATCGAATTGATAAGCGTACTTACCTGTTTTTGATGCAGTAGATTTAACTTTTTTAGAAATAAGTAACTGAATGTCACAACAATAATATAGAGGAGGATTCTGTTTGATATGTCAATCGCATCAAAAGTTCTAGGAATAATCGGAAACTGTATACTGACAGTTAAAAGAACGATCACGCCAAAAAGAGAATAACCAATTAGTAGAATCGAATCTCCATAAAATCCTGTGACCATAGGGATTAACAGGAAATAGCTCCAAGCCTCTCTATAACCGGATCCAAAGTAAATACACGTTATGATGAAAATTACATAGATTAAAACAATGTGTTTAATCAAGTACGTATGTTCATGAAACAATCGGATAACAGTATACAATGCCAACCACACTACCATACATATAAGTAGAATCGATAGGTTTGCCCTGGAATAATGGACGTGCAACACTCTAAATATCGTATTCCAACTAATACTTAGCCCCAAATAAATAAAAACAATTCTAACGATTTGGCGATTTAAGTCACTTTGATGGTCATTGGAAATTTCTAAAAGTAACCTTTTTCTTTCATCAAGCATGTTATCAGCCTACTCGTCTCGCGAATGTAATCCTTGTTAGCATTTTACCATGGCTAAGGTAGGCCGACTACCACGCTAAATATCGGCCATCGAAAGGGGCGCAGCTCCAAAATCATTTTTTCTACTTGGTCAAGCAAATTTTTTTGATAATTCCTATACTATCATTGGATGTCCATTTCCTAATAAAGGAGCGAGTTCCAATGAGTCAAGAAAAACCAGTCTATTCTTTTCGTACCGCCTCTGACGCCTTAAGAGAAAAGGCAATCGCCCTTCACCATCAGAGATACTGCGAAGTAGGTTATTTCGAAATAAATGAGCAAGATAAATATCAGAATGATTCTGTGTATTTTATTGCACAAATACCCGAATTACAGAAGATTGTCGGGGTTATTAGATTGATATTCAAAGGTTTGGATGAACTTCCTACTATAAAGCATTTTGAAATCTACGATATTGAAAAAGCAAGACTATCTCAGCTTGAGAGTTACCAATATGGTGAGATTAGTGCATTTACTAAATTATGCGAACACGACGTAGGCCTTGGTTTAATTCGAACAGTTCTTCAATATTCCTTAAAGCAGGGGATTACACACTGGGTCTGCTGCATCGACGAGCGAGTGTATAAATACATGCACCGGATGTTCAAATTCCCTTTTAAGACGATTGGAATCTCAAAAGTATACCTAGGTTCTGTAAGCATTCCATGCGTGCTCGACTTATCAGAATGCTTAGATACGTTGTTTGAAACTAGAAGACAACTCTATCAGTACCTGGTATCCTTTGAACAAAATAATGAAGTTGGGGTGGTCAGATGATTAAAGAACAATTCTCACGTAATCTAGGCATACTGTCTGAAGCAGAAATAGAGCAGTTACAATCAAGCACAATAGTCATTGCCGGATGTGGGTGTATTGGTGGATTTTCGGCGGAACTACTAGCTCGTATAGGGGTAGGTCGCTTTAAACTCGCGGATCCAGATGTTTTTGATTTATCTAATGTTAATAGACAGTGTGCGGCAACACACAATACTATCGGACAGTTGAAAGTAGATGCTTTAAAAAATCATTTATTATCTATTAACCCTGAGCTAGAAATTGAATGTTTTCCTCTAGGAGTACAGCAAGATAATGTAGAAGCCTTTATTGATGGAGCGGACTATGTGATAGACGCTATCGACTATTTCGCCTTTCCAATTTCCGTAGCGCTTCATCGAGCTGCACAGATCG
>JAKADF010000011.1 GCA_021820805.1 Bacillota bacterium | reverse complement strand
CACGTGTTACTCACCCGTCCGCCGCTAACATCCGAAGATGTCCGCTCGACTTGCATGTATTAGGCACGCCGCCAGCGTTCGTCCTGAGCCAGGATCAAACTCTCAACATAATCGCTTCCAATTTGCCGCGTATTGCTTTGTCGCTTCAGTTCATTCCCTCGGTCACGTACCAATGTACGCTCCACTCAGTCATTCGCTTTGCTCCTCGCACTACTTGCAACTTGTTGCGATAATTATCTCGATTGCTCGAGATGCTCTTTTGAACACTTACGTTCATTTCGCTCTTAGTGCGTGTTTAGTTTTCAAGGAACAACCTTGTCTCATTTAAACCGTAAACCGTTGATGTAGCAAGGTTTTCAGGCTATCAACCGGAGCGCTTCATGACCAACTCGCTCGCGGCGACATCAGCTAATATATCATGTCTATTAATTGATTGCAAGTATAATTTATAAATTTAATTCCTTGCGAATAACAAATTTCAATATGAATGCTGATTCTAGTAACACCCTCAGCGTAAATGCCATAAAGTAAATGCCATAAAAACTTAACCATGTACCTCGAATGAATTTAACGATTTGAGAAATTCTGGACGTTTATAAAAAAGTTCATGGCAGTCTTTTGACTTATGCATTGAAGCAACGACTTCAGTCGGCGGTGTTGCGAAAACATATGGATAATCCTCTTCGCCAAGTTCAGGCCTAATCGAATAAGCAAGTTGTTCTTTGTCAATATTAAATTGTGAATTTACGCCAGATTTATTCCCGCGCGGGTCGAGTCGAAACCATACTTTACGACTCGGTAAATATACGGCGTTTAGTCCATGCAGGGCGTATCCTGATTCTGGTGTTCCTTTACGAGTAACACGTTGATAGCAGAATCCAGTTGGTATCTTTAGCCCACGCAGCAATGCCGCAAGTAAATGAGCTTTGGCAAAGCATATTCCTTCCTGACAGGCTATTGCTTGCGATGCAGAAATTGTAACTATATCACTATTTAAGTCAAAAGAATGGTGAATTTCATCCCGAACAAATTCAAAAGCTAATCGGGCCTGATATTCATCTCGGCTATCCCGAGCTTGAATCTCTGCAATTTTCTCTTGTAATTGTGGAGAATGGAAATCAATGATGTCTGAACTCGCTAAGAACTCTGCGAGATCATTCGTTTCAAAAAGAAGTTCCAAGACCTTACCTCCCTTAAAAGTTCAATCCGGATAACCACCGAGCTGCTATAGTACCTAGTACCTTACTATTATAGTACCTTCATCTACCTCATACAGATTACCTGCAAAATTTGTTTATAAAGACACATATCACGCTTTCAGATAATACAAAAACGCCCTAGGAACTAGGGCGTTCTAATCACAACTTTTGATCACAATAACTCAAGATCACAACTGCAACTTGGCAAGTACTTATTTTTTCCCAATCACCGCATTGAAGAACAATAAGGACATAGCTGTAATCAGGATTAGGCCAAGAAACATACCACCTTGGTGAATTGCTAATGTTTCTAAACCATGCATTCCGATTTCGCCTCCTTTCATCTACCTGGGTAAAAGTATTTGCAAATAATTGATATCTGAATCATTCGTTATAGGTTAATCAAATCATTTATTTATTCGACATCCTCATCGTCGTCTTCGGTTGCTACAACACGGCCAACTGTAGCAACTTCTTCGCCATCAGGTACATTAATCAGTTTAACACCTTGCGTATTTCTGCTTTGTGTCGAAATATCCGCAACGTGAATACGAATGGCTACACCGGCATTTGTGATAATCATCAAATCATCATCAGGCTTCACCATACGAAGTCCAACAACATCACCATTTTTCGTGGTACAATTCAAGGTCTTGATTCCTTTACCGCCTCTCGTTTGTACCCGATAATCATCGGCAGGTGTCTTCTTACCATATCCACGTGTAGTGACAACTAATACTTCATTATCAGGTTCAACTACATCCATTGCGATGGCTTCGTCACCTTCATTTAACTGGATGCCTTTAACACCTGTTGCCCCGCGGCCCATAGATCTGACATCAGACTCATTAAATCGTATCGAAAGCCCCATCTTTGTAGCCATAATAATATGTTTCGTTCCATCCGTCAGTTTAACACCAATAACCTCATCATCATCACGGAGGTTAATGGCAATAAGCCCCGTCTTTCGGATATTTGCATAATCATTAACTGCGGTTTTCTTAACGACACCCTGGCGAGTAGCAAAAAACAAATGTCTTTCCTCATTCTCGTCGACTTCCATTGACTTAAGCGGGATAACAGCCGATATTTTCTCCCCTTGGTCAATCTGCAGCAAATTGATAATCGGTATGCCTTTCGCTTGACGGCTAAACTCTGGCACTTCATAGGCCTTGAGTGCATACATTCGTCCTTTGTTCGTAAAGAACAGGAGATAGTGATGCGATGAAGTTATATATAGGTGCTCGACAAAATCTTCTTCACGAGTACCCATTAGTGTCATGCCGCGCCCGCCGCGGCGTTGACTATGATAAGTGGACAATGGAACACGTTTTACATAACCAGCATGTGTAATTGTCACCACAACATCTTGAACAGGAATTAAATCTTCCTCGCTGATTTCACCTTCAGCGGCAACAATACGGGTTCTGCGTTCATCGCCATATTTATCGCGAATTTCAACTAATTCTTTTCGGATGACACCAAGCAGCAGTTGTTCATCCGCCAAGATTGCACGCAACTCCTCAATAAGCTTGATAAGTTCTTGATATTCATTTTCAATCTTCTCACGTTCAAGTCCTGTCAGGCGCTGCAAACGCATATCGAGAATTGCCTGCGCTTGTTCTAGCGTAAGTGAGAATGTCGTCATTAATCCTTCTCGAGCAATGTCCGCGTTAGCAGAATTACGAATCAATGTAATTACTTCATCGAGATGGTCGAGCGCAATCCTCAAACCTTCGAGAATATGTGCGCGTGCAAGAGCCTTATTTAAATCAAATTGCGTACGGCGTCTGACCACTTCACGTTGATGTTCCAGATAATAGAACAACATATCGTGTAGATTTAACACTTTTGGTTGGCCGTGAACAAGCGCCAGGTTGATAACACCAAACGTGCTTTGCAGACCCGTGTGCTTAAACAAGTTATTTAAAACAATCTGCGGCTTTACATCACGGCGAAGCTCGATAACCATCCGCATTCCATTTCTATCGGATTCATCGCGAAGATCAGTAATTCCATCAAGTTTCTTATCCCGAGTAAGTTCCGCAATCTTTTCAATCAGTCTTGCTTTGTTCTGCTGATATGGGATTTCTGTAACTACTATTCTCGTTTTACCGCCTTGCATTTCTTCAAATTGCGTGGTGGCACGAATTGTTATCGAACCGCGTCCAGTTTCAAATGCCCGGCGGATCCCGTCACGTCCAAGGATTATACCGCCTGTCGGGAAGTCAGGACCTTTAATAACATTCATAATATCTGCAATCGATACATCTGGTTTATCAATCATCATGATGACACCATCAATAATTTCCTTTAGGTTGTGCGGAGGAATATTGGTTGCCATTCCGACAGCAATACCAGACGATCCGTTCACTAGAAGGTTTGGGAATCTAGCCGGCAATACTTTTGGTTCTTGTTCATTTTCATCGTAGTTTGGACCAAAATCGACCGTGTCTTTGTTAATATCCCGCAATAATTCCATTGCAAGATGAGACATTCTCGATTCTGTGTACCGCATAGCTGCGGCTGAGTCACCATCAATGGAACCAAAGTTTCCGTGGCCATCGACGAGTAAATACCTCGTTGAGAAGTCTTGTGCCATTCTTACAAGTGCATCATACACAGCAGAATCACCGTGAGGGTGATATTTACCGAGAACTTCACCAACAATACGAGCAGACTTTTTATATGGCTTATCTGGAGTCATTCCGGACTCAAACATCGCATATAAAATGCGGCGATGAACCGGCTTTAATCCATCCCGAACGTCTGGAATCGCCCGGCTTACGATAACGCTCATCGCGTAATCAATAAATGAGTTTCTTAACTCTTGGCCTAAATCAATTGGCAGAACTTTGCTTATGAATTCGTCTGACAACCATTGTCACTCCTAAGAAAACCTCTGTTAAAAGCTCCGATTCAACTTCACTCTTAAATATCTAAATTACGGACATATTTAGCGTGCTCTTCAATAAACTCTCTACGGGGTTCAACTTTGTCACCCATTAACATACTAAAAATTAAATCTGCATCCATCGCATCTTCCATGGTTACTTGAAGAAGCGTTCTTGTACTCGGATCCATTGTGGTATCCCAGAGCTGCGTAGCGTTCATTTCGCCCAAACCTTTATACCGTTGAATATTGATTCCGTTGCGGCCAATCTCTTTAAGAACAGCATCAAGTTCCTTATCTGAATACGCGTATTGAATCGATTTGCCTTTTTGCACCTTGTATAACGGCGGTTGGGCAATATAAATATATCCAGCGTCAAGCAAAGGACGCATGAAACGATAAAACAGAGTTAATAAGAGAATTCGAATATGACTTCCATCAACATCGGCATCTGTCATAATTACAATTTTGTGGTATCTGGCTTTGGATAAATCAAAGTCATCCCCGATACCTGTACCACTAGCCGTAATGATGGCGCGTACTTCATTATTGGACAATATCTTGTCTAATCGTGCCTTCTCGACATTGATAATTTTACCGCGCAGCGGCAGAATGGCTTGGAAATTCCTATCACGTCCGTTTTTTGCTGAACCGCCTGCAGAATCACCCTCAACGATATATAACTCGCTGATTGATGCATCCTTGCTGGAGCAGTCAGCCAGTTTTCCAGGTAAAGAACTTATCTCAAGCGCACTTTTACGTCTTGTTAGTTCTCTCGCGCGTTTTGCTGCTTCTCTAGCTCTTGATGCAGTAACAGATTTCTCGATGATCTTTTTAGCTACCGTTGGATTTTCATCGAGGAAAGTTTGCATTTTTTCACCAAACAAACCTTCAACAATGCCTCGAACCTCACTGTTGCCAAGCTTTGTTTTTGTTTGACCCTCAAATTGCGGTTCAGGTACTTTGACGCTCACAACAGCTGTTAAACCTTCACGAACATCATCACCTGTTAAGTTACTTTCATTTTCTTTGATAGCATTTACTTTTCGAGCATAGTCATTGATAACGCGCGTAAGTGCGCTTTTAAACCCTGATTCATGGGTTCCGCCTTCATGGGTATTGATGTTATTCGCAAACGAAAATAGTGTTGCAGTGTAGCCGTCGTTATACTGAAGTGCAACTTCAACTGTTACATCATCTTTTTTACCCATAACAAACACTGGTTCAGGATATAAAACATCCTTAGACCGATTGATGTATTCAACAAACGCAGCAACTCCGCCCGAGTAGTGGTAGTTTATTGTTTTACCTTCTGGACGTTCGTCTTCTAAAATAATTTCTAACCCTGCATTCAAAAATGCAAGTTCTCGAAGGCGGTTCTGTAAAATATCAGCCTGAAATTCTGTGGTTTCCGTAAAAACCTCAGTATCCGGCAAAAACGAAACACTTGTTCCTGTTCTGTCCGTTTCGCCAACGACTTTCAAATCGTACATTGGTACTCCGCGTTCATATTCTTGTACATAAACCTTTCCATCCCGATGAACTTCAACTTTGAGCCATTTTGACAGTGCATTCACAACTGAAGCACCAACGCCGTGAAGACCTCCGGAAACTTTATATCCGCTGCCGCCGAACTTTCCGCCAGCATGCAGAACCGTAAGCGCAGTTTCTACAGCAGGACGCCCAGTTTTATGGTGAATACCAACTGGAAAACCTGCGCCGTTGTCAATAACGGTAATACTATTGTTTTCGTGAACCTGAACGATAATTTTTGTACATCTGCCGGCCAGTGCTTCATCGACCGCATTATCGACAATTTCCCATACTAAATGGTGAAGCCCTCTTGAACTGGTCGATCCGATGTACATACCTGGTCGCTTGCGGACTGCTTCGAGTCCTTCAAGGACCTGAATTTGCGATTCGTCATAGACTTGTTCTGGCAAACGGTTTTCCTCCCATAACAAAAAGGCTGTTTCCAACACGAGAAGTGCAAATACACAACCTTCTGCAACTATCAATCAAGTTGAAAATTTCCATGTAACTCCATTACTATTGCCCGCTTTTTCAGCGTAGCGGACGAAATTGGCGAATAGTAAACCTTATCATCTGTGACAACGTAAGATTTAATATCGCCTGGCTCAACGACTTCGACTGCCTTTTCCTCCAAAGACCTGTTAATAAAGGATTTTGTTTCTGGACTTTCTTGAATATGAATATCAAAAATCCCGATAACAGCATGAAGATTTACAACCGTGTCGCCGCCAATATGTATAAGCATACGTCACCTATCTTTCTGCCTGTATTATACCAGAAGAAACGTGAAACAACCTCGATCGAACATGAAGCTCATGTTCAAGATGAAATAAGCTTGTTGTTGTGATAATTGTTTGGACTCTTTCACTCATCGATAAAACTAAGTTTTTCTGACGGATATCGTCTAACTCTGATAAAACATCATCAAGCAGTAAAACAGGATATTCTCCAATTTCATGATGAATAAAATCGATTTCTGCCAAACGGAGCGATAAAGCAATTGTCCTTTGCTGTCCTTGACTCGCAAAGGACTGAACTGGATGTCCGTCCAAGAAAAATAATAAGTCATCTCGATGAGGACCAACGCTCGTATATCCAAGGCGCATATCTGAGTCTAATTTTGACGCAAGTGAATTTGCAAACAGAGTTTCAATATTTGCTTTTGAATTTTCATATTCTAGATTTGAACTAGCAATTGACAAGTGATAACGAAATGAAAACTCTTCACGATTATTGGATATATCTTTGTAAATTCGTGCTGAGACTGGTTTCATCTGTTCTAAAAAATGTAACCTTCGTACGATGACTTCCGTACCATGCTGTATCAATTGTTCATCAAAAACGGATAAATAAGACTTATCTACATTTCCTGATTTGAGTACTGCATTTCGTTGTGACATTGTCCGATTATACTGATTTAGGTGATACAAATACCTCGGGTGTGTCTGGCCAAGTTCCATGTCAATAAAACGGCGTCTTGTTCCTGGACTTCCTTTGACAAGTTGCAAATCTTCAGGTGCAAACAGCACAACCTGAAAATGACCGATAAAATCGGTCATTTTAGTCTGATGAACCCCATTTACAAGGGCCTTTCGACCATTTTTAAAAAAATCAATCTGAAGCCTGCGTTCCCTTTTACCAAAAAGGATTCGTCCTTGAATTGAAGCTTTGTCAGTGTCCCACATGAGTAATTCACTGTCTTTTTGAGTTCGATGAGATTTACCCATTGCCAGAATATAAATGGCTTCAAGAGCATTCGTTTTACCTTGTGCATTTTCCCCAATTAAAATATTAATTTCTGGGGAAAACTGAAGTGTACTCTGACTGTAATTTCGAAATTGCTCAATGTGAAGTTCTTGAAGGATCATGGAACGAACCCTTTATTGTATATTTTTTACCATAAACCTCAATGATATCCCCATCATAGAGTTTTCTTCCCCTGCGTTCATCCTTTTGACCGTTTATAAGTACTGTTTCTGTGGAAAGAAATATTTTTGCTTCACCCCCGGAAGAAATAATGTCTGCTTTCTTCAGGAATTGGGCCAATGTGATGTATTCCGTTGAAATTGTAATTTCCAAAACACTACCTCCACAATACAGGAGAAATTAGTTGTAATCCAAACTCATTTTTGTGTTTACGCAATACGAATGGTTGATTGGAACTATTAAATTGAATTGACAAATCCCCGGAATCAAGTGCCCGCAATGCGTCTATAACATACCTTGCATTAAAAGCTATCTGAATGTCAGGGCCTTCTTTGCTCGAACAGATGAGCTTTTCTACAACATTTCCGATTTCTGGTGAACTGGAAGAAACAATAATATCAGTTTCGTTAATTTCTAATCGAACCATATGGTTTTCTCTAGAAGGTGCTATGAGTGCAGCACGGTCAATTGCACCTAAAATATCCTCAGTTGGAACAATAACCTCGGTCTTATATTGATTGGGGATGATTCGTGATGTATCTGGGTAAGTTCCATCAATTAAGCGTGTGTAAAAATGTGTATTTTGTATCGCGAACAGACTGTGGCTTTCAGTGAATTGAACAGTCACAGGTGTTTCATTTTCCGGAAGAATCTTAGCAAGTTCTAATAAAGATTTTCCTGGAATTACAGCACTCCAATCGCGATCTGACGCATCTTGCAATCCAATGCTTTGTGTAGCTAAACGCAGCCCGTCCGTAGCAGTAAATGTAAGCTTGTTGTTTTGATATTGAAGAAAAATCCCTGTCAGGATTGGTCGAACTTCAGAATTGGATGTTGCAAAAGCGGTTGTGCGAATTAGTTCTTTTAAAACATCACTTGAAATTGTAACTGGAACAGTTCCCAAAAATGTTGGCAATTTAGGAAACTCTGTCGCATCAATTCCATGCAGATGGAATTCAGCGGATCCCGATTTAATTTCAGTCATATAATTGTTATCCACTCGAATAGATATTGTATCGTTCGGCAGTTTCTTAATAACGTCACTGAAGTATCGTGCTGGAAGAACAATTGCACCAGTTTCCTCAACCCTAAGATTGGAATCATCATTTGAAAGAACAACATTTTGAATACCGAGTTCAAGGTCATATGCAGTAGCGACAAGCTTTGTTTCATTCGCTTCAAGTAAAATACCTGATAAAACTTGTTTTGTTGTTCTAACCGCAACTGCTTTTGAGACAGTTTGTATGAGCTGAATAATGGCTGATTTACTCACTGTAAACCTCATTAATAAAAAGCTCCTTCCGAGTGCACGACATGTTAGTGAAATTATGTGCAAGCATAATTTTGCGTATAGTGCATTATAGTATTTAGTAATAGATCTTTTAACTCAAAAGATCATAGTCATAGTAATAGTGTCGGTGCAAATGTGGATAAGTACGGTATAACATAAAAACAAAGCGAAATCACAGTTGTGGATAACATGTGCATATCTTACAACTGTCATGCTTAGTTATGCTGAATTATTCACATGTGGATAGATAAATTCTATGATAACGTTCGAATTGCCTCTGACAATCTGTCTAATGTTGCTTTTAGCTGCAAATCTTTTTCAAGTTCGTCATGAATTCGTTCCCATGCGTGAAGAACAGTTGTGTGATCTCTCCCGCCAAATGCCTCCCCAATTCTAGGAAGAGACATATCCGTTAATTCCCGAGTTAAATACATTGCGATCTGACGAGGAAAGGCAACGTTTCTCGTTCTCTTTTTGGCCTTAAAGTCTTCCATTTTTAAACCGAAATGGTCTCCGATAACCTTTTGAATCTGGCTGACGGTAATCATCTTTGGTTTGTCAGGTGAAATAATATCTTTAAGTGCCATTTCAGCTAATGATGTAGACAAATCCTCATTCACGAGTGAAGAATACGCTACGACTCGAATTAGTGCCCCTTCCAGCTCCCGAATATTAGAATCTATCTGATTGGCAATATAGAGCAAAACTTCATCGGGAATATGTAACCCGTCTGATTTCGCTTTTCTTTGTAAAATTGCAATGCGCGTCTCTAAATCTGGGGGTTGAATATCAGTAATAAGTCCCCATTCAAATCGAGAACGCAATCTATCTTCTATAGTTGGGATTTCCCTTGGCGGTCTATCACTTGAGATGACAATTTGTTTAGCGTCGTCGTGAAGGGTATTAAATGTATGGAAGAATTCCTCTTGAGTTTGCTCTTTCTTTGCTAGAAATTGAATATCGTCAATAAGCAAAACGTCAATCGATCGGTACCGGTTGCGAAATTCCTCGGTACTATTGTCACGGATAGATGTAATAAAGTCGTTCGTAAATTTTTCTGATGATAAATACAGTACTTTTGCATTTGGGTTTGTTTTTCGTACGTAGTGCCCAATTGCGTGCATTAAATGTGTTTTGCCAAGACCAACACCCCCATAGATAAAAAGAGGGTTATATGCTTTTGCAGGTGTTTCTGCGACCGCCAGGCTTGCTGCATGTGCGAAACGATTACTCGCACCAATCACAAATGACTCAAACGTATAGCGAGGTATTAGTGCACTATTATTCCAATTTCCTTGCGTATGGTCATCTGTAGATAGATCTGCTTCATGTGTAACTGCATCCTTTGTTGGTGCAGATTCGTCGCCTTGTTCAGACTCGAACTGAAGAATAAACTCGCGTTCAGTCAAGGCAATAATTGTGTTTTGGATCATTACTTTATAATGATCAGCCAGCCAATTGGCTGCAAACGGTGTAGGAACATATATACGAATACACTTTTCTTGATCGTCGTATCCGTTAATACGCGTCCCGGTAAACCATGTCTCAAAGGTAGGGGCTGTCAGCCGCTCCTTCATCATGATAAGTACCTTTTCCCACAGCCCGTTAAAGAAAACAGAATCATAGCGCGTACTCATCTTATTGCTGGGGTCCTCCTAGTCATGATTAGAGCATCAATGCATACATATATTTTTAGTGCGGAGAATAATGAAAAATATTGCCAAACAAAATAATATAGTTCGCTTTCCCATGAATGTCGACCACTGTGGATGTTTGTCGAATAGTTGTGCACATATACAACTATTGTGAATTAAGTTATCCACAAGGTGTGTATAAGTCTGTGGATAAAATACACTTATTCACAGGAGTTGTGGGTAACCGTAGGAATTATAATAACAGAAATAGTAAGGTTACGGCAATGCATTTATGGTTATCCACAATGTGAACTTTTTCTTCTAAGTACAATTATCCACATGTGGAAATGTGTAAAACTTTGTGGACAAATGTAGAAAACAATAATTTTGTCGAATTTAGTCGACTTAGGCTGTGCAAAAATCTGTGAGCAAATAATGGATCCCGATTTAACAAAGGGTGTCATTGACAAGAATAGTGATGGACAGATATAATTTTCATCAGTCTGTCCATAAGTAAAGGGGGTGGCGTTAAATGAGGCCGACCTATCATCCAAATACGCGTAAACGTAAAAAAGTACATGGATTTCGCAAACGTATGGCAAGCAAAAATGGCCGCAAGGTTCTAGCAGCACGCCGTAGTCGAGGAAGAAAAGTTTTATCTGCATAACATGAGGCCACACTTTCGTGGCCTTTTTTGATATAGGAAATGATTTGATGTGTAATAATAGGAAGGATCGTTGTTTGTGCAAAGTCGCTATCGATTGAAAGAAAACAGAGACTTTCGCCGAGTGTTTCAACGAGGGAAATCTGTCGCAACCGCAAAACTTGTCTTGTATTGTTTTGAGAATCGTACCAACACATTTAGAATCGGTTTTTCTATAAGTAAAAAAGTTGGAAATGCGGTTGTTAGAAATCGGCTTAAGCGACTTTTACGAGCTTGTTTTCAAAAACACCTAGAGCATTTAGCAAATTTACCTTATGATATGGTGGTAGTTTGTCGGAAAACTGCTGCAGAAGCAAATTTTAGCGAACTAGAAAATGATGTTTTAAAGTTGCTGCGTCGAGCAAAATTCATGGTATGATGTTGGACGGGGAGATGGGCCGCTTGTTACGGAGTGTAGTGGTTCAGTTAATACGATTTTATCAAATAGTAATTTCTCCTTTAAAGCCACCTACTTGCCGATTTATTCCAAGCTGTTCCCAGTATGCCATAGAATCAGTCATGCGATTTGGTGTCATAAAAGGCGGATGGTTGGCATTAAAGCGGATCGGAAAATGCGGTCCATGGCACCAAGGTGGTATTGACCACGTTCCCTTAAAATAGTAGGAGGAGTTCGCATATTGGAAGCTAAGGTAAACCGTCAGACGAAATGGCTATGGGCACTTAGCGCAATGGCGTTATTGTCTGTAACAGGTTGTGGTATGTATCCAGCCCATCCTGGCGATTGGCCTCATAATATTTGGGGCACTGCTTTAAAATTTGTATCGGATATATTAGATTTCTTTGCTCATTATACTGGGCAGGATTATGGACTTTCATTATTAATAGTAACTGTACTTGTTCGTCTTCTTATTTTACCTTTAATGGCGAAGCAACTCCGGAGTTCCAAAGCGATGCAGGAAGTTGCTCCAAAGGTTCAACAACTTAGATCAAAATATAAAGGCGACCCTAAGAAGATACAAGAAGAAACGATGAAGCTTTATCAAGAAGCTGGCGTCAATCCAATGGCTGGCTGTTTGCCTATGGTATTTCAGCTTCCAATTTTGTATGCGTTGTATGGTGCGATATATGGGAATGTCGCATTAAATCAGAGTATATTCCTTGGAGTTTTTAATCTTGGGAAGCCAGACCATACGTGGATTTTACCAATCCTTGCAGCGATAACAACCTACTTTTCATCTAAAGTCATGATGATGGGTCAAGATCAACAGCAGAAGATGATGCTGTACATTATGCCTGTATTTATTTTGTTCATCGCAGGCAGGTTCCCGTCAGGACTAGCACTTTACTGGGTTTATAGCAATGTATTTACGACAGTTCAATCTTATTTTATTCACGTTCGTCCACGGCAAGCCGCAGCGGTTGCTGGAACAGCATCTGCACATGCAAAAGGAAAATCAAAGACGAAAAATAACAGCGAGCAGGTATCAGAAACTAAGCCAAAGAAAAAAGAGAAAAAAGTAAACAAGAATGAATCAAAAGAAAAACTAAAAGAGAATTTACAAGACGACTAATTTCCAAAAGTAACTTTTTGTAAAAGGGGTCATTCGAATGAAGCGCGTGATTGCCACTGGGCGTACAGTTGAAGAAGCTGTTACTTCAGCGCTGGTTCGGTTAGGTGCGACGAGATCGCAAGCGACTATCCGTGTGATTACAGAACCGACAAAAGGATTATTTGGTTTTATTCGAACAAAAGACGCAGAAGTTGAGGTGACCGTGAATCAAACACCTGACGAGACAGGCAAGGATTTTTTGTCGGAACTGTTGTCTCACATGGGTGTTGGTTCAATCGTGCGGGCTAGACAAACCAAAACGGACAGCAATGAAGAGATTCGAATGGAAATTTCTTGTGATGAAGATAGATTACCGATTGTAATTGGAAAACATGGTTCGACGTTAGATGCAATTCAATATCTTGTTAACATAGTTGGAAATCGTGGAAATACCGGATTCACGAAGTTTGTAGTGGATGCGGGTGATTATAGACAGCGTCGAAAAGAAGGCTTGTGCAGAATCGCAGAACGGGCAGCATTAAGAGCAATAAAGACTGGAAAGCCAGTTTTACTTGATGCGATGTCTTCTTCAGACCGTAAAGTAATTCATACCTTTTTACAAAATCGTTCTGATGTGTCTACATCGAGTGAAGGTGTAGATCCGAACAGACGCGTAAAAATTGTTCCTCATTCGAGAACACACGTAATGCGAACTGGCGGCAGCAGAAATCGGGCAGCAGGAATTGAAAAATGATATTTAATTGATACCGATATTTATTATTTATTGGTTGCTGCGAAAGGGTTAACTTCTACCCTTCTCTTCACTTACTCCAATCATGTATGTTATTTGTTGATTGGTTGGGGGTTGAAAGAGAAGGGTTTGTTTATTGCAGTGAAAAGGAGGGATTCATATGGTTGTAGAGCAGGATACAATCGCTGCCATTGCAACTGCGCTTGGCGAAGCGAGTGTAGGTATCGTTCGCGTAAGCGGGCCCTCTGCAAAACAAATCGCTGAATTTGCTTTTAAAACACCGGCGGGTCGGCGAGTTCAGTTAGGAAGCAAAAAAGAAATGATTTACGGATCAATCGTTGATCCAAAACAGAACAAGCTTGTGGATGAAGGTATCATACTGTGGATGCCAGGTCCGAAAAGTTATACAGCTGAGGATGTTGTGGAGTTCCAGGTTCACGGTGGAATACAGTTAGTTCATCAAGTGTTAAAAGTAGTGCTTCAGTCTGGGGCGCGGATGGCCGAACCTGGTGAGTTTACAAAACGAGCATTTTTGAATGGGCGAATTGATTTGTCACAAGCAGAGGCTGTTATTGATTTAATTCGTTCAAAAACTGAATTCGCAAGTCAAGCAGCAATCCATCAGGTTAAAGGTTTTTTTCGTGACAAAATTTCACGAATGCGTAAAGACTTAATTTCTGTACAAGCCCATGTTGAAGTTACAATTGATTATCCTGAGCATGATGTAGAAAGCTTAGCGCTTTCTGAGGTTGTTCGTGCATGTGAAAAACTGATGGATGAGATTTATGAGTTAATTAAATCAGCCCGAGTGGGTCATATCCTTCGGGAAGGTGTAACGACTGTTATCGCCGGAAGACCCAATGTAGGTAAGTCTTCTTTGCTAAATGCAATTCTTAAGCGGGAACGTGCTATTGTAACTGATATTCCCGGTACGACAAGGGATGTCATTGAAGAATATGTAAATATTCGTGGCATTCCGCTTCGGCTCGTCGATACAGCCGGCATCCGTGAAACAAATGATATTGTTGAGAAAATTGGCGTTGATAAATCTCGTGAGATGATTCAAGAAGCAGAACTTACTTTAGTTGTTTTGAACGGCCATGAACCATTGCAGCCTGAAGATGAGATAATTTTATCTGAGACAAAAGAACGAACGCGTTTAATTATTTTAAATAAATGTGATCTCCCTCTCGCAGATGACTTTATAAACTGGGAAAATTCCATTGATGGTAGTCCCATTGTCCGTATATCCGCTAAGGAAGCAAACGGTATTGGGGAACTTGAAGACCGTGTGGAGCAATTGATATTTAAAGGTCAAGTATCTGTTGTGGATACAACATATTTGACAAATGAACGACAAGCACAGCTGTTGGAGAGCGCATATGAAGATTTGCAAGAAGCGAAGGATGCAGCAAAAGCTGGTGCGACACTAGATTTAGTAGCTGTACAATTACAGTCTGTGTACGCAGAACTTGGACTTGTGATTGGTGAAGAGGTACGTGAAGACTTGTTAGATGAAATCTTTTCGAAGTTCTGTCTAGGAAAATAAGTGAGGTGAACATCATGAACTTTTTTGCAGGAAATTATGACGTAATTGTTGTTGGTGCTGGTCATGCAGGATGTGAAGCTGCTTTGGCTTCTGCACGTATGGGATGTATTACACTGCTTCTGACGATTAATCTAGATATGATTGCATATATGCCGTGTAATCCATCTATTGGGGGTCCCGCAAAGGGGATTGTTGTTCGGGAGATTGATGCACTTGGCGGCGAGATGGCTAGGAATATCGATAAGACCTATATCCAAATGCGTATGTTAAATACCGGTAAGGGCCCGGCAGTGCAAGCTTTGCGTGCTCAGGCTGACAAGGCTCTATATGGTCTCACCATGAAATGGACTTTGGAAAATCAAGAAAACCTGCATTTAAAGCAAGGTATGGTAGACGAGCTGTTGTATGAAAATGGACATGTTACAGGTGTTGTTACAAAAAGTCGACAGGAATTTCACGCGAAGACAATTGTTTTGACAACGGGTACTTATTTGCGAGGAAAAGTCTTTATTGGTGATGTGTCTTACGAGAGTGGGCCAAATGGGCAAATGCCTGCAGTTAAGTTAACGGACAGCTTGCGTGAACTCGGTTTTGAGTTAGTCCGGTTTAAAACTGGAACACCACCGCGGGTAAATTGCAAAACCATAGATTTTGAAAAATTGGTTGTGCAGCCAGGTGACCCAGAGCCTGAACATTTTTCATTTGATCCGGATGTCGAACCGCGTGAGCAAGTTCCTTGTTGGTTAACGTATACAAATGAAGAGACGCATGCAATTATAATGGACAATCTCCATCGTGCACCAATGTACTCTGGGGAAATTAAAGGTCGCGGTCCAAGGTATTGTCCATCCATTGAAGATAAAGTTGTTCGGTTCAAAGATAGACCAAACCACCAAATATTCTTAGAGCCTGAAGGACCGAAAACTGGAGAGTGGTACGTTCAAGGACTGTCGACTAGTCTTCCTGAAGATGTGCAATTGAAGATTTTACACACCATTCCTGGTCTAGAGAAAGCTGAAATGATTCGGACAGGATATGCAATTGAGTACGATGCGATTGTACCGACACAGCTTTGGCCTACTCTTGAAACTAAGTTAGTTGAAGGTTTGTTCACGGCTGGACAAATCAATGGCACTTCTGGATATGAAGAAGCAGCTGGGCAAGGTATTATGGCAGGAATTAATGCAGCTCGTAAAGCAAAGGATTTGCCCGGAATTGTATTGTCCAGATCAGATGCGTATATCGCTGTTATGATAGACGATTTAGTAACAAAAGGAACAACCGAGCCTTATCGACTGCTCACATCACGTGCAGAATATCGCCTCTTGCTCCGACATGACAATGCAGATTTGCGTTTGATGGATATTGGCCGGGAAATTGGTCTTTTGTCGAAAAAGAAATACAATGCTATGGTAAAAAAGCGGAACGATGTTGCACTGGAAATTAAAAGACTTAAAGAAACCCGTGTTAAGCCTGAAGATGTGAATGAAAAGCTTGTTGAACTGGGTTCACGCCCAATAGAAGAAGCGATGACATTAGAGCAGCTGTTGCGTCGGCCTGAGTTATCACTGGAAAACGTTTATTCGTTTGATCCGTCTGGCTGCTCAGAGCTTCCCAAGGATACTTTAGAGCAAGTCGAAATCCAAACTAAGTATTCTGGCTATATTCAAAAGCAACAGATGGAAATTGAGCGGCAAAAACGATTGGAAGAAAAGCATATTCCACTTCGTATTCAATTTAATGAAATACCTGGTCTCTCAATTGAGGCAAAAGAAAAACTCGAACAAATTCGTCCTCAAACAGTTGGACAGGCCTCTCGGATACAGGGAGTTACACCGGCAGATATTTCAATTTTGCTGGTCTATCTTGAAGCATGGCGAGGAAAAGCGGCAAATGGATGATTGGCAGTCAGATATAGAATTGTGGTTTTCTGAAAATCAATATGAACAACTTGAACAATTTTATTCTTTACTGATTGAATGGAACCAGAAGATGAACCTGACCTCTCTGACAGAGAGGCAGGATGTCTTCATTAAGCACTTTTTAGATAGTGTTCAAATCTGCAATCTTCCAGAATGGAAAAAGATTCAGGATACTCGGGGAACCGTCGTTGATATTGGAACTGGCGCCGGCTTCCCCGGCATTCCTTTAGCCATTCGGCATCCTGAGATAAAATTTACACTTTGTGATGCTTTAGCAAAAAGAATTTCGTTTTTACAAACAGTTATTGAAAAATTAGGATTAGAGAATGTTGAACTCATACATAGTCGTGCGGAAGATTTAGCTCAAAACCCAAATTATCGATATCAGTTTCAAGGGTGTGTCTCACGTGCTGTTGCTAGGTTGAATATACTTCTTGAGTTCATGTGCCCGCTTGTTCAAGTTGGCGGTACATCCTTTGCATATAAAGGTCCGCTTGTAACGGATGAATTTCCAGATGGAGTACGAGCAGCATCACTTCTTGGCGGGAAGATTCAAGGTACTGCGCATATGGAATTGCCAAATGGTGCTGGAGAAAGAACAGTAATTTTGGTGAAACAAATCAAAGAAGCACCAAAGAAGTACCCGCGCAGGGCAGGCATTCCACAAAAGAAACCATTATAAATGAGACTAATGATATATTGTTCATAGATATATGAAAAGTAAGAAAAATGGCGAAGACAAGAATAAAATGTCGACCTATTAGAACCTTTGTCGTTAAGAAGGAGTTCAAAAATGTTTGTTGAACTCGTGTTTTGTAAGATTGTATCGGAATGCATGTTTACAAGAATAGAGGGGTCATAAATGAGAGAGGCTTGGGGAAAGTGGATGGGTACAAGGGAATCCGTACCTACAACTGTCGTTGACATTTCGGTGGACGAGATAGTTTCTAATCCCTATCAGCCGCGAACAGTGTTTGACCAGAATGCAATTGCTGAATTAGCAAAGACAATTCATACGCACGGGGTCATACAACCAATCGTGGTTAGGCGTAAAGCTTCCGGTTACGAGTTGATTGCTGGTGAAAGACGTTGGAGAGCAGTTAAATCTCTTGGTTGGACGACTATCCCTGCTATCATTCGCGAAATGAATGATGCTCAGACAGCATCTGCAGCCCTTATTGAAAATTTACAGCGTGAGGGATTAACTCCAATTGAAGAAGCTGTCGCCTATCAGCAATTGTTAGAACTCCATGGTCTAACACAGGAAAGCCTTGCGCAACGGTTAGGTAAGGGTCAGTCTACTATTGCAAACAAACTGCGCTTGTTACATTTGCCTGATGCTGTGCAGCAAGCACTGTTAGCAAGGAGCATAACTGAACGGCATGCACGTGCTCTGCTTGCCCTTCCATCTGAAGAGTTACAGATTCAATTGCTTAACGAGTGCGTTGAAAAGGGATGGAACGTAAAACAAATGGAAGAACGTGTTAAGGCTACTTTGGAACGCTTGGAAGGGGCAAATAAGCGTAAACCAAGGAAAAGAGGACTGAGCCGAGACGTTCGTCTTGCTGTAAATACCATCCGTCAATCATTAGAAATGATTGAGAAAAATGGCTTAACCGTGGATTTTGAAGAAAAAGATGAGGAAGAGTTTTATTTATTTACCATCCGCGTTCCGAAATCGAATCGACCTGTATCTTCATAAAGCTAGGTAATTTTCTTCTATTCGATTTTGACGGATCCTTACCTTAAACATGGTATGATATGTACGAGACTGGCAATCCAGTGCTAGTCTCGTTTTTCTATTACCTTTAGAAATAGATTTAAACTCTATTGTTATTTTGGGGTACAATGTTGACGAGTAAATTTGGAAGTTTGAACGGAAAGTTAGGAGGACTCGTGAGTGGCCAGTGGTCGAGTCATGGCAATTGCAAACCAAAAAGGCGGAGTTGGTAAAACAACAACGGCGGTCAATTTAAGTGCCTGTCTTGCAATGTTAGGAAAAAGGGTGCTTTTAGTAGATATTGACCCCCAAGGTAATACCACATCTGGAGTAGGTATTAATAAGGCAGACGTGCGGTATTGTGTGTATGATGTCCTAATCAATGATATATCAATTGAGGATGCCATACTGCCTTCGGGTGTGGATAATCTGTCTGTATTGCCTGCAACGATTCAATTAGCTGGTGCAGAAATTGAACTGGTTCCTACAATCTCAAGAGAAGTACGTTTACGGAGAGCTATTCAAACAATGCGAAGTAGATATGAGTACATTATTATTGACTGCCCTCCTTCGCTAGGTTTGTTAACAGTAAACGCATTAACTGCTGCTGATTCAGTTCTCATTCCAATTCAATGTGAGTATTACGCTTTGGAAGGTTTGAGCCAATTATTGAATACGATACGGCTTGTGCAGAAACACTTGAATACCTCCCTTGAGGTTGAAGGTGTTGTATTAACGATGCTTGATGCACGAACCAACCTAGGGTTACAAGTTATTGAA
>JAKADF010000395.1 GCA_021820805.1 Bacillota bacterium | reverse complement strand
CTTTCCTAAAATATCCCACCAGCGTAGACGTTTTTCGTTCACATTTATCGCCCCTTTGTTTCCAGCTATACAATTAGACGTAACACGTCGCAGAATTGTCTCAAAATCACGGAAAAATATTGGGCAGGTGTCCCTGAATATCTGATTAGTAGGAATTATTCACAGACGGGATGTGCATAGGTGGATAAGTGTATTCTCATGAGACACAGAGTATCAGTCTGTTGATAATCGTGATTGAAGTATCGAGTAAAACTATTTTATGGTGCATCTCGTCTACATAAGTGAGAGAAGGGTGACGTTTATATGCTTGCACAATCGAATTCTTTTCACGCAACAACAGACAAACAAACAAATACATGTTTCAAGCCTGGTGAAAGAATGGACGAAAGAAGAAAGCCTTAGTCCTTCCTAAATGCCTTGTGAGGTGTATCACAATTCATTTGTCTCGCTCCCCCTAAAGTAAAGGCATATGGTCACAGTTTATTTTTGGAGGTGACTAAGGTGCATTCAAAATTTGGGTCAGTGCTCGTTATGTCTGGAATTGTAGCAATGGCGGTCGGATGTGGCACAACAGGAAACCCGAAGACTGCAACAACATCATCCCAACAGAATCGGTGGTTAACCTATAATACTTCCGATAAAGTAGCAACGATCAAATTAGATGCGAACTACAACAACACAGATGGTGGCATGAATTTTAATGGTTATAGTAATGGTGCCATGCAAATTACTGTTCCCCAAGGGTGGAAAGTAAAGGTAAGTTTTAAAAATGATAATTTGTCGCTTGCACATAGTGCAATGTTCGTTCCTTATGAACAACGAACGAATACGAACTTTTTCGCATCTAATGTTTCATTTTCAGGTGCAACGACACCTGATGCGTCGTTTGGAACAACAGGTAACGTAACTCAAATTTTTTCTTTTACCGCTGACAAAATAGGTAAATATGCAATTGTATGCGGGGTAGCTGGTCACGCGGCCATGGGTATGTGGGATACTTTTGTTGTCTCTGGTTCATCAGGTGCGCCATCAATAACGACGAAGTAGCCCAACGAATTAAATTCCACATTTCCTGATGACCATCAGTCTTCTGCAGTAGCTTTATTCAAAATCCACGGGTCGAATTTGGGTTTAAACATAAGAATCCCACCTATTTCTGACAGGGTTCCAGCCGTTAAATATTGCTTATCTCTAAGGTTGTCGTAAAGGAGTTGAGCAAATTGTCGATTTCGATTCAAACTTAGTCTAAAAATAAGTTTATTTAGGTGTTAAAATACGGAGTGGATGAGTGTCGTAGTATGAAATGACCTGTTCGTCTGTGTGTCTTCATCCGCGGTTTTAATCATCAATATTTGGTTCAGTCGTGTCTACATGTAGGAACAGTTCTTTTGTAGAGTTGCATTAGTGAACTTGAGACGTAAACGAATTGAAAGGAGAAGTGATTAGCGTGATATCGAGAAGGGTTGTCCAAACGGTTCTGGGAATAATCTGGTTTATTGACGGTTTGCTTCAGTTAAAGCCACAAATGTTTACACCCGCATTTATCAAACAAGTTATATTGCCCACAGGTCAAGGTGAACCAGACTGGGTTTCATCGATAGTAAACTGGGGTGCAGGTATTGCCATCGGACATGTTGCACTTTGGAATGCAATTTTTGCAGTTATTCAATTGGGAATTGGACTTGCGCTGATATTTAATTACAAAACCAAAGCAACCATAATCACTTCTATAGTATGGTGTGCTATTGTATGGATCTTTGGTGAAGGATTTGGTCAGATCCTTACAGGACAAACATTACTTATGAATGGTGCTCCAGGTGCAGTATTTGTTTATGGACTTATCGGGATCGCGATTTGGACGGATAAAGATCGTTTACCATCGGCATGGAGTTCAAGAGGTATACGGTTCGCTCAACTATCTTTGGCGGGGCTTTTCATTCTTGGAGGTGTTTTACATTTTCAAGGAAGCTATTTAACGGCTACAGGTCTTTCACAAGCGATTGATGTACCATGGCTTGCAGATGCAATTGGAAAGCAAGGAGCTGTGGTATCAGTTATTATGGGTCTTGTCGAATTGGCAATTGCAGTTATGTTGATGCTAAAGATCCGTGTACGACTTGCAGTTGTAGCATCCGTTCTACTTTCTCTGGTGTTTTGGTGGGTTGGACAGTCTTTTGGACAGATTCTTGATCCGTTAGCCACTGACTTCAACACAGGTCTTTTGATGGCTTTGTTGGCACTGTGTGCTCATCCAATCAACTTATGGAAACATGTTGAAAAAAATGGCACTGAACGAGGAATGCTGATTTAAAAGGTATAAACAGTCAATAAACAATGGCATAGGCCCTGAAAGGACTGGGAATCCCAGTCCTTTTTTTAGTTCGCCCCGCATGGGCATAGTCTAATGGGTGAAAGTCCCTAACACGCCCTGATAGTGGGAAGTGTACAGCCAATGACAAGGGTGTCTATCGTGAGGTGGAATCCGGAGGAAGTCGGATGGCAAATCTCTGGTTTGACGGACAGAAATCACATATAAGGCATGGCATATCGGGTAAGGTTGCTAAACAAACTGAAGCCCAATAACTATCCGAAGGTATGCTGTGTAAATGTGGCAGATGGATGGAGTGAAAGACTATGCACCTTAACGGGGGAGGTCTGTGTGGTACGCTCAGCATAGCGATAAACATTCGCTACTGAGTAACCTTTACTGAAAGGTAAAACTGAACACACAGAAGTCAGTTCGAGTCGTAGTATCGCAGAAGTTAGTGAAAGCTAATGGAGAAAAGGACTCGACGGTGGCAGTAAATTAGACATAGTTTACTAACGTAACAAGGATAGCAGTTGCTCGAAAGAGGTTACTTATCTGAAAGTAGGTTGGAAACCGAGGATAAACGATAAGAACGCTTAGTGACGGTGGATAGACTATGCAAGGTGAATACCTGATTTACTGAAACCGAACCGCCGCTTGCGGAACCGCATGAGCGGTGGTGTGAGAGGACGGGGGTTAGTCACCCCCTCCTACTCGATTTCGAACGTGAGCGAAAATAGGAAAAAACTTTTGGAACATTGCCAGAATAAATGCGAAGGGTTTCAGATCCGCTTAAATGTATATGCAGTACTTATATTGGATGGATACGGGGCAAGAGCAACGCTCGCATGGTACCTTGGAATTACTGATCACAATTTTGGTTTGACGAGCATCGTTTACTTTAGGTGAGTGGTGCCTTTCCAAAACATATTTACTGAATAGTTGAAAATTCATGGTAATATATTCAAGATGAATCAAGCTACATAGGCTGTAATGAATAAGACAATGGAGGTGTATGTGTGCAACAAAAACCGCCTATTTTTTATAGCCATAATGAATTGAATGACATGAATAGGAAAAGAAGAAAAAGAATCAATTTTCTGGGAGCGTTAATTTTATTAGTAATTGTAGTCGTAGGCTTAACAATATTTTTCACGTACGGTTCGAAAAACAATCAGTTACCGCTTCCTTCGTCTACAAAAACTATTTCTGCAAATACTATTCAAATTCCCTTTCCTTATAGTGAATTGCAAAATGGGGAGGCATGGAATTTAATTTCAAGAGATCAAGATAGAATTTTGAAGATCACAAACAAGGGGAAAACGGTCGTTGATATCCCACTTACCAATAGCCCAACCGCTTTCTATGTTACCAAGTTAGGGAAAAGTTATTTGGGAGGCTATAGATATAGCACCAATACGACAATACAGTTAGGCAACAAAGTTTATACAATAACCGAGATCGATTTGAATTCAGATAATATGTCAGGGAAAGTAATCTTGAAAGTGAACTCCTAATACTAATAGCGTGCTTGTTAACTCGCTATCCAAATCCCCAATTGTTTACAGTACAAATAACAAAAAAATGAGCCGTTCCAAAACACCATTATTCAGTAAAAAGAAGGTGAATCCTTTGAACGTATTTGTAGGCGGGGCTGGATTGGTAGCTACACTTGCGGTGGTGGCAGG
>JAKADF010000394.1 GCA_021820805.1 Bacillota bacterium | reverse complement strand
TCTTTTTTGCAAAAAAAAGTGCTAAATCCGACGCTGTACGAGCGGCCTCGTCGAAGTGAAACGGCGGCCCCATTAAAGACAATGCAATAGAAGGAACGCCTTGCAGAGATGCCTCACCTGCAGCTGCAACAGTTCCTGAGTATAAAACATCTGTTGCCAAATTGGTCCCTTCATTAATACCGCTTAGCATTAAATCGAATGGTTTTTCCTTAGTAAGCATCACCATAGCCCATTTTACGCAGTCAACTGGAGTCCCGCTAATTGAATATGCAGTAATTTGTTTTGAATTAAAATCGACCTTTTCGGCCGTAAGTGCTCTATTCAAGGAAATACCATGGCTAGATGCGCTGCGCTGGCGATCTGGAGCAACCACGCAAACTTCTGCGTATTTTTCCATTTCGCGTGCAAGTGTTTGTATCCCTTTTGCAAAAATTCCGTCGTCATTACTAATGAGTATACGCATCGGTTATCTCCTCTCCTGCCAGCTTTACTCCAACATATACCCTACAGTGATGACCATACTATCCACACGATACTGTAAGGAGGTGAGATGTGTGTTGAGTCAGGATATGCGTAAAAATCCAATAAAATTAAGCACACCTGCCGACACAGGTCTAAATTTAGCCATCTGTTCTTTATGGGCAGAAGCACTTACATCCATCTTTCATCCGACGCTTCAGTCACCATTGACAGTCATTCGTCATGATTTTCTTGTTAAAGATAGTGATGGTCAAAGACTCAATGGAAATTCTTATTCAAACACGTAATAAGCTAAGCTTTGTAATTCAGTAGTAAAATCGGCCGATTTTACATGAACATGGGATGGCAGTCGCAACGATATCGGCGCAAAGTTTAAAATGGCAGAAATCCCAGCGAAAACGAGTTTTTCAGCGACCGATTGTGCTGCAAAATACGGTACGGTTATAATGGCAATGCGTATATCGTGCTCCGTGATGGCTTTCTCCATTCCATCCATTGAGGATACTTGAATAGTTCCAATCTGCATACCCGTTTTTGTTTCATCTGAGTCAAAAACATGACTAATAAATAAGTTCGTCTCTCTTGATTGATTGTAATGACATAATGCAACTCCAAGCCGCCCTGCTCCAACAAGTGCTACATTTAATCTTTGATTAAGATTTAGAATATGCATAATGCGCTCAATTAGATAATCAACTTCATACCCGATGCCTTTGCGGCCAAATTCACCAAAAAAGGCTAAATCCTTTCGAATTTGAGCTGGGTTAACAGCAAGGTGCTCTCCTAGCGCTTGTGAAGAGATTTTGTTGATGTTATTTTTCTGCAAATGCAGAAGATGACGTAAGTATAGCGGAAGCCGCTCTACTACCGTTTGCGGTATTCTTGGTTCTTTATCCAATACCTTTATACCTCCCCTTCTCCTTCACCGGCATGAGGATGCAAAAACTCGCTTATTTTATGAAGTATTTGTTCTTCAGATCCGATGGTCGGCTTAATTCCATTTAAGGAGCGTATGAATGTTTGACCATATCGTGCAGTGATTAGCCGCTTATCATACACGACAACAACCCCTCTATCTTGCACAGTCCGAATTAAACGTCCAAATCCCTGTCTAAAACGAACTACTGCTTCGGGCAAACTTTGTTCCATAAATGGACTTTTCCCCAAATTTTGCAACCGTTCATGCCTAGCTTCTGCAACAGGATGGTTTGGCGGCGTAAATGGTAAACGTATAATCACAAGAGTGGTTAATTCATCCCCAGGCAAATCTATTCCTTCCCAAAACGATTGTGCACCGAACAAAATTGAATTTGCTTCTTTTTTAAATGCATTAATCAAGTGAGTTCGACTTCCGTCCATACCTTGTGCAAAAAGCTTTAAACTCAAGGTATCAATAGGTTCTCGAAGCTTATCAGCAGTTGCCCGAAGCATTGCATGACTAGTGAATAAAACAAGCATTCTGCCTTTACTTATTTTTGCAAGTTGATAAAGGGAATCACTTAACCAGAGAGCAGCCGACGCAGTATCAAGTTTTGTGAGTTCAGGCACGTCTGTTGGAACACATAACATTGCCTGATCTGACATCGTAAAAGGAGAAGAGACTTTCAGCGTAGAAAGGTGTTTCTCTTTAAACGACTCACGTAATCCAAGTCTGTCGATACAATAATCAAACTTGTTATTTATCGACAAAGTTGCTGAGGTCAGAATAACGGTGTCTTTCTTATCGAACAATTCCTTTTCAAGTATTTCTGCAACGTCAATTGGCGCAGAATGTAAGCTGATTTGTCTGCGTGCACCGCTTTGGTTTTTTTCAATCCAGACGACAAAGTTGTCAGCTGGTTCTTTTGCATCATTTAAAACTTGAATTTGTTCGATTAATTGGTTTAAATAACCGCTTATATCTAAGAAATGGCTTGATTTTACGGTATCTTCTTCGTTTTCACCAAACTCGCTGAGTTCTGTACTCATTTTTGCTAAATGATTCGATTCTGTTAGCAATTTATCGAGAAACAACTCAAATGTTCTCCATACATCAAGCTCATATGTTTCTTTTCTTATTCTTTGTTCAGTGTGCATAGGTCCACATAATTCCCCAAGCACAGTAAATGCACCATCAATTTGCGTGCGAAGATCTGACAGCATTTCTTCCAAATACTGAAGTGAACTCATTAGACGTTCAGGAACACTCGTATCGTCAGTGTACAAACGTAAAGTTTCTGGTATGAGTCCATGCTTATCGTTGTCCCGGCTTAGTCGGGAAATCAAATTGAGACACTGCCCCAAATGAGCCTCTTTACCAAGATGCTTTGTTGCTTCGTCCTCTAAATGGTGGGCTTCGTCTAAAACAAGTTTTGAGTACTTTGGCAAAACGTTATGATCTGCCTTTAAATCGGAAAGTACCAAGGAATGGTTTGTAACGATTACGTTCGCCTCATATGCTTTTGCACGAGCTTGAAAATAAAAACAGGATTTAAAAAATGGGCAATGCTTTCCTAAGCAAGTTTCTGAATCACTTTGAACACGCGGCCACACATCGCTCATTTTTCCAGAAAGACTCAGTTCTTCCTTCATCCCGGTTGATGTTTTAACCAGCCAACAAACGAGAATCATAAATGCAACGATTTCGTCTTTCTGTGTTTCACTCGTAATAAGTTGTAGCTCAGCGTATAGCTTGCGTAAACATACATAGTGTGATCGGCCTTTCAATAAAGCAAAGGATACAAAATCCCCAAGAAGTGCTTTAAGTGTCGGGAAGTCTCTTTTTTCGATTTGATCCTGCAAAGCGATTGTGTGAGTTGAGACAACAACCCTCGTATCGTTTTCGATTGCATACATAGCAGAAGGAATTAAATAAGCGAGTGATTTTCCTGTTCCGGTCCCAGCCTCCACAATTAAATGGCCGTCTTGTGAAAGTGCATTCGCTACCGCTTCAGTCATTTGTTTTTGTCCTTCACGAATCTCGAATCCAGGGAAAATTCTCGGTAATCCATGGTCTCCAGTTAGTAAATCTACGGACTGTTCGGAAAGTGTTTTTTTCTTTATAGAAATGTCTGAGTTCTCTTGTTTTTCCTCTTTGGAATCCTCAAACTTTCCCGAATGAAAAGCTAAATGTAAAATCATATCGCAATCAGAGGGCAATTGATTACCATAGTTAGAAAAGCGTTCTTCTGCGACGGATTGAAACCAATTTGCTGTGGCTTCAGATAACATTCCGGATAGTCTAGACAGTTCCTGTAAAGTAACATAAGGATATGAAAGTGCTTCATTCTTCAACATTTCAAAAATACGTGCAGTTGTATGTGCATCTGCAAGTGCACGGTGAAATTTTGATTCTTCTAGATGAAATGATTCCGCTAAATGCTCCAAAGTGTAATGTTTCATTATTGGAATGAGTATGCGGGCGAGCAGTAATGAATCTATTGCATCCGTTGAAGTTGGGAGGTCATATCCATTATCTTCACAAGTTTTGAGTAGAAACCCGAGATCGAACCCAACATTGTGCCCAGCAAGTCTTTTACCAGCTATGAAG
>JAKADF010000393.1 GCA_021820805.1 Bacillota bacterium | reverse complement strand
CAAAGGCGCTGTATAGAAACATGAAGGATATGACTTTGAACGCAGGAATCGACATAAACGATGTTTGTGCTGCGGGCATTGGCTTACCTGGGTTTCTTGACTTGGATAAAGGGGTATTAAATAAAGCTGTCAATTTAAAATGGGAGCAGGATGTACCTGTCAAAGAATCTTTAACAGCAATGCTTAAGGTTCCCGTAACCATAGACAATGATGCAAACTTGGCTGCTCTTGGAGAGGTTTGGTTGGGTGCAGGAATCGGATCGAAAAGCGCTCTTTGTGTGACAATTGGAACAGGTATAGGCGGAGGAATTGTACTAGATGGCCGTATATATCACGGTGCCTCTGCAATGGCAGGGGAAATAGGCCATCTAACAATGAAACAAGATGGTGATCTTTGCAATTGTGGAAGATATGGGTGTTTAGAGACGCTGGCATCCGCGACTGTGCTTTCTAAAATGGCTGAAAGGGCTGGGCTAAAGTCAGTTCATGAGAACGCCCCTGTTACTGCAAAAGATGTATTTTGCTATGTTCAACAAGGGAATCCAGTTGCGCGTGAGGTTGTTGAACAAATGGCTGCCTGGCTGGCAAGGGGGTTAGCACAAGCCGCAACTCTTCTTAATCCAGATACGATTATTATTGCTGGCGGTGTGGTTCAGGCTGGGGATGATTTATTTAATCCGTTGGTTCGCTCATTTTCAAATCTAGCACTGCAACGTGTAAGCGACAGCTGCAAGCTGGTACCCGCAAAATTAGGTACTCAAGCTGGTATGCTTGGGGCGGCAAAACTTGCTTGGCAATCCGAAAGCACGAGATGACAAGATGAGTAAAGCATGAACGACCGTTTTTGGGGCATCCTGATGGATACTTAATAAGTGGGGGGTATCCGGGTGACAAAAGCCAAAGAACCTATTCGAAACGATGCGGGTCAAACTCTGCCTAAAAAATCAGTTAATGAAATGAATGCATCAGAACGACGTGAGCAAAAAGAAAAGCGATCTGGCAAAACGATGCCTTAAATGAGGCTACTTCAATACAGCCAGTTGATAAAGGTTATCGGTTGTGGGTCATTTTTGACAGCATGAGGGAGGGCAAGGTGCCCTCCCTTTTATGCTTAATGTAGATGACTTCTAACACGGTTATATACGTCTTCCGGTGATAACCCTTCAGCTGAAATAACCGGGATATTTTGCTGGATACTTTGCATTCCCATCAAATTCTTGTCCATTCCAGTAACTACGATGACAGAAGCCCCACTTGGCTTTGCCTCACCGTTTTCAATATTTACTACCTGACAACCTTGTGATTCCAAGTATTCCTTAACAGGAGTTAGCCCATCTTCAACTGCCACAGTCTTCATCCAAGAAACTCCCCTTTACATTAGAGTCATTCAAAAGGAATCACTCTAAGTTTTCCGATAAATGGGCGTTTCATACATAAAGAATTACCGTTCTGTAACTTCATAGATAGCAAATTTAAGGTAATGACCCTCGATTTCTGGGTGGTCATAACCAGCACTTGACCAATGAAGGAGTCGAATGATTTTATGAGCATCGACCGCAGCATCTAATATTGTAGTTCTGAATAAATCTGGTGACATGTGGAATGAACAGCTCGCTGTAATCAGAAATCCGCCGTTTCGTACTAGTTTCATGCCCCTGAGGTTTATTTCCTTGTAGCCTCGAATCGCTCCAGGCAACGCACGTTTTGATTTTGCGAACGCGGGCGGATCGAGCAAAACAACATCGTAATTATTCCCCGCTTGTCCTTGTTCACGGAGAAAATCAAATGCATTTGCAGTATGAAAATCTATTTGGTCTTCAAAACCATTTAAAATTGCATTTTTCTTTGCTGCTTGTATCGCTTCTTCGGAGATGTCTACAGCTGTGATTTTATGTGCTCCGAAATTTGCTGCGTGCATGGCAAATGCACCTGTGTGGCAGAAACATTCAAGAACGTCAGCCCCGTCCTGTGAACGGTTTTCGTTCGAATATCCATGCATAAGTGGAGCGATACTTTGCCGATTTTCTCGTTGATCAAAAAAGTAGCCAGTTTTTTGGCCTTCTCGAACATCGACTGTAAAGCGCAAGCCATTTTCAATGATCTCAATTTCTTCTGGAATATCACCATACCAAATTCGTGTTTCTAATGGTAACCCTTCAATTCTGCGAACCGGAACATCGTTTCGCAGGTAAACACCTTTTGGGTTGAAAACCTGTAATAATGCATCTAAAATCATTTCCTTCATTACATCCATGCCGAATGATAAAATCTGAACGACAAGAATATCTTCATATTTATCGACAATTAAGCCGGGCAAGAAATCAGCCTCACCATAAACTGCTCGGTATGAGTTAGCATCCTGAAGGAAACGTTTGCGTAAAAGTTTGGCGTCTAAAATCTTTTTGTAAAAAAACTTAGTATCTATTATTTCGTCTTCTTTGTATGTAAGAACTCGAGTAATCATTTGTGAGTTCGGGTTTGCGTATCCGGTTGCTAAAAAAACGCCTTTATGGTTTACAACACGAACGATTTGGCCGGGTGAAAGTTCTCCATCAATATGATCGACCTCGGACTTATAAATCCATGGATGTCCTTGTTCCAAGCGTCTTCTGCGATTTTGCTTTAGAAATATCTGTGTAGGCAATTCAAGTTCACCTATCTTTCGATTGTTCATGTGATTTTCAATTCTACACTTGTGGGGCTGGAAGGACAAACCAAAGGCTTCATGAATGAAAAAGTACATCCTGGATATATTATGTTTCGTCACGGGTTCACAAAGGTTTTTAAAGGGGAGACTTGTTTTGAATCGAACCGAACATCATACGACTTTATCGGAATTAGGTTTTTTCTTTGACCAAGAGGATTTACCAATCATTAATTCATATGAAGGTACTTGGACTGTTACAGATAGAGAACAAGATATGCCAAATAATTTTTGGGTAGTAACTACAGACGGAAAAGGGCGTAACGTGATTGGGCATCCAAGCCCACAACAAATTATTGATGATGCGAAAGCAAAAGGTTGGCCAGTTGCATATGTAGCACCATACGGGCATTATGTGGAAGGTACAGAAGATGGAATTCAATTGCATGATTGGATTGTAAGAGGGCGAAAAAATAAAAAACATAATGAACGAGAAATGGGAGAACTTCATTAAAAATTATTTTTGGGTAGAGCTTGACATGTTCTATATGGGGTGGTACTCTAAATGGGCCGCCTGGGTCATTAGCTCAATTGGCAGAGCATCCGACTCTTAATCGGCAGGTTGAAGGTTCGATTCCTTCATGACCCACCAAAATCATGACGCGGGGTGGAGCAGTTGGCAGCTCGTCGGGCTCATAACCCGAAGGTCGCAGGTTCAAGTCCTGCCCCCGCAACCAAATAAGGAACTGTGGTGTAGAGGCCTAACATGCCTGCCTGTCACGCAGGAGATCGCGGGTTCGAATCCCGTCAGTTCCGCCATCGTAAGCCTTCGTTCGGGTTTTCTCGAGACGAAGGTTTTTTGTTTATGAGAATGTTTGTCTTTGTTAACAAAATTCATTTTAAAAACAAGAAAATTGGTCAAATGATATGTATAATGAAATAAAGATGTATCGATTGTTCTCATCCAGAGATTTTGGTTGATTGGAAAATAAAAGTTTTGTGACCTGATGCAGGCCATTTGGGGACGGGATGAATATGGAGTTGCGTCAATTATCGTATTTTGTGAAGGCAGCAGAACATGAACATGTGACTCAGGCTGCTGAAGAACTAAGAGTTGCCCAATCGGCTATCAGCCGTCAAATTCATTTACTTGAAGAAGAGCTTGGAACAGCATTGTTTATTCGTCAAGGTAAAGGAATTAAATTAACACCTTTTGGCATTCAATTTCTTCCGTATGCCCTTCGAATATTGCGTCAAGCAGATAGGATAAAGGAGTTAGCAGTTGATTTTAGAGATCCCGAGCAAGGTATGATTCGTGTCGGTTTTCCACACAGTCTCGGCATATATTTTGTTCCGAAATTACTTGCGTCATTTCGAAAGGAGATCGGAA
>JAKADF010000010.1 GCA_021820805.1 Bacillota bacterium | reverse complement strand
TACAAGTTATTGAAGATGTAAAGAAATTCTTCAGAGATAAGGTATACCATACAGTGATTCCACGGAATGTACGTTTGAGTGAAGCTCCAAGCCATGGTCAACCAATTATTGAGTATGATCCAAAATCCCGCGGTGCCGAGACGTACCTGGACTTAGCCAAGGAAGTGATTGGAGTTGAATAAGAAAGGACTAGGAAGAGGGCTGGATGCACTTATTCCCCAACCATTAAATGTCTCTGATTCAGATTCAATTGCATCTATCGACGTACGGGATTTACGGCCAAATCCTTATCAACCAAGAAGGACTTTCAATGAAGAAAAACTTAGTGAATTGGCGCAATCAATAAGAGAACATGGTATTATTCAGCCCTTGATTGTTAGGAAAAGCGCTGTTAAGGGATATGATATCGTTGCTGGAGAACGCAGGTTTCGGGCTGCTCAGCTGGCTGGGTTATCCGTAGTACCTGCGGTTGTTCGTGAGTTTTCAGATATCGATTTGATGGAAATTGCAATTATCGAAAATTTGCAACGGGAAGATTTGAATCCAATCGAAACGGCGGAAGCTTATGCAAATTTGATTGAACGTTGCGGATTAACACAAGAACAATTAGCTCAACGCGTTGGTCAAAGTCGTAGTCATATCGCAAATATGTTACGCCTTTTAAACCTCCCTGACGAAGTTAGGGGCATTGTTTCACGTGGAACATTATCCATGGGTCATGCACGGGCACTGCTTGCAGTTGAAGATAAAGCGAAATTAATTGAACTTGCCAAACGTACAGTCCTTGAGGATTGGAGTGTGCGAAAGCTTGAAGCAGTAATTTATGAAAAGCCAAAACCTAAAAAGGTTTCACGTGAAACAACACTGCAGCAAGACAAATATTTTTTTAAACAATATGAAGATCGTTTTCGTTCATTCTTAGGCACAGCCGTTCGAATACAACATGGAAAAAAACGAGGAAAAATCGAGATTGATTATTTTTCTAAAGAGGATTTGGAACGAATCTTGAATCTCCTTGTAACAAAAACGAAACAGGATGGTGCTTGATCTTGTTTTTGGTTGGAACAATTGTTAATGCAATAGCGATTGCCTTTGGGGCTGTTATTGGTTTAGTTCTTCCCGAAATCCCAAAACGAATGCGCGATACGATTATGCAAGGCATTGGTCTTTGCGTCATTCTGATTGGTCTAGGGATGGCTTTAACAGACCAAGGCGATATTCTTATCATAATCATCAGTATTGTAATTGGGTCTTTAATCGGCGAAGGAATCGACATTGAAAAAATGTTAATGAAATTTGGTTTGTGGATTGAACAAAAGATAAAACGAATTTATCAAGGACCAGTCGCTGAAGCGTTTGTAGCAGCCAGTCTATTGTTCTGCGTTGGTTCTATGGCAATTGTAGGTGCTATCCAAAGTGGAACAATCGGTGACCATAAAACCTTGTTTGCGAAGTCAATTTTGGATATGGTCTCCTCTGTTGTATTTTCATCCACACTTGGTTTTGGCGTTATTTTTGCCGCAGTTCCGGTTTTTATTTATGAAGGTCTAATTGCATTTATTTCTCACCTTGCTGGTGCCTCGTTAGTGGCTCCGACGGTGATTGCATGTATGAGTGCAGCGGGTGGATTACTGATTGTCGGCATAGGAGCAAATTTATACGGCTTAAAGAAAATTGCGGTCGGTAATATGCTTCCGGCACTGATTGTTGCTCCTTTGTTGAAATATGCCACGCCTTTAATATTAGGCATGTGGCATCATTTTATTTAGGCTTTTGCAAAGGTGTACTCGCGGAAATTTTAAAATCCGATTTAAAAAATGGGTAGATTGTACGGATTATCCTTAGTCAAATTCATTTACCGTTTTTGACATTGATATTGACGAGGCGGATTCGGAAAAATCGCCATAATAAGTTTGATGTTGATTAAGAAAGGATGCGGATGATTGTGATGCCGTTACTGCCGATGATCTCATCCAGAACGCTTGAACTCATCATTGCAGGATTAATTGTTGTCACGATATTAAACTTGATTCTTGTGTTTATTACTTTTTCATTAAACAGTTCATTGCGTAAAAAGGTTAAAAAATGGAGAACTATTCATGCAAGTGCCGATTTAGAGTCTGTCTATAAGCAAACTGTTGACGTTGTCAATGAAATGAAAGATGAAATGAATCATTTTGGGAATCAAATCACAGCTGTTCGAGAAGAAATGCAAAATAAGGTAGACACCCCAGTCATGAAGCGATTCAATGCTTTTGCAGAAATGGGCAGCGACCTAAGTTATTCCGTTGCATTTCTTGACGGCCATAAAAATGGTGTTGTGTTGACATCCATCTATTCAAGACAGGATTCTCACACGTATGGTAAGCCAGTCTTTAAAGGTGACTCTAATTATCCCTTAACAGACGAAGAACAAGCTGTCATTAGTGACAATGGAAGCAGTAAAGAATCATCTGTTGTTAAAATAGGATAATAGGGCAGCGGGATAAGTTGAATGTTGATTGTGGCTTATCCCGCTATTCTCCATCTAATTCACTCCGTCTTTCTTCATTCGCTTTGCTGTAAAGCCCCTAAATTATCATCTTCTGCGGGATATTGCATACTTATTTTCTTTAAACTTCCCCGTAAAGCACGAACTACAACGTCGGACATTTTAATTACAATGCTGAGTCGTGTATTTTGCAGGACAAAGTACTCCATAAATCCACTGACGTTTACAATACCGGTTAGAGTTAAATCTCCAAATGCAGGCAGGGTCTTATTCACGCCGGCTCCTGGCCTTAGTGGTCCATTTTCAATTACAATTTGACCAACGTGATCGAATTTACCTAAACACGCATCAATCGCAATAATAAAGGGAACTTGTTCATATTTATTATGGATGGCATCAAGGGTCGATGCTAAATTGACCGCATGAACTGGCTCGTCCAAGGTACCTACTATATCTATTCCGGGTAAAACTGGGAAACTCGATAGCCTTGAACCAACAATAGGCCCAAAGGCATCTCCTGTAGATCTATCAGTTCCTACGCAAACAATGAGTATCTGCCTATTGCCGGCTTTTAGCAATGCTGTATCAATCATGTTTTGCAAAATGATACTTGCATTCGGATCATCAAAAGAAACCCTTTTTTCATCTTCCTTTTTAAAGGCTCCACGAAGCCGTACATCCATTTCCTTCACGGAAAATCCCCCTATTGCGGAATATTCCCAGTATACGTACGCGTACCATCAACTATACCTATCTGTGTACAACCTACAGAACATTGTGTTGGAGGTATTTAAATTGATAGATATTCTGCTCATTTCGGAAATAGCATGGATTGTAATATTCGTTGGGCACCAGACGCTTGAACGTACTTTGTTCTATGTTGGTGCTTTAGTTTCTTCTGGATATGTCGCGTCTATTTCTTCTCAGTGGATCACAGGTGTTTTGCTCGGACACGCTGCAACAACAATGGCTTGGTTGAGTAAGCAAATTCAGGTACCGGCAAAACCCGTGGGTCTAATTGGAACGGTCTTGCCGCCAGAGTCTGCTTTGAGCGGACATGCAATAGATTCGCATTGGATTGCAGTCCATATTACAACGGCCCTCATTGCCATATTTGTAACCATTGCTGTATTTTTGCTTTTTGTAGTTGTCTCACAACTCGTGGTCGCACTATGGGATCTACCTACATCGTATGCAAGGGGATTAAAAGGATTCATTTCCTATAGCTGCAGTTTTATTTGCGGGTTATATGTTGCTTTTTTGACAGGCGATACACTCGCTAATTTATCTTGGATCCGGTTATTTTCCCCGATTTCAGGACAGGTTACACATTCCATTTTACTTGATTTCGCATCGTCAGGAATTTCTCTTCTCAGATTGTATTTGCCTTGATAGTGTTCCATATAGGAAGGGGTTTATGACTGTGGTATGATGAGATAATGTAGTAGGGATTGTCCAGAAAGGGACATGCTTCCTTGACTAGGTACATTCATTGTATCAGGCGTTTATAAGGGGAAATTCTATGTACTTCTGGTCGTATATGCAAAACTATGTCGTTAATCATGTGAACCAAGCAGAAAGTATCGGGAACCATGTGTTGGACGTGTTTCTGGAAATTGTGATTCTCTATATTGTTGCCCGGCTTGCCATTCGTTTTCTTACGCGATTTATCCATCGCTTTTTGAAATTGCGTGCGGTTAAGATGGATGAACGTCGCCGCAACACATTGACGTCACTCTCTGAAAATGCAATCCGTTATACGATATTCACCATTTATGTCCTCATGATTTTGCCCAAGTTTGGACTTCACATCGAGGCGCTGCTCGCAGGAGCAGGTATAGCAGGTGTTGCTATTGGGTTTGGGGCACAGAGTTTGATAAAAGACATTCTTACGGGTTTCTTCATCCTATTTGAAGACCAATATGCTGTCGGAGACACGGTTACGGTCAATAATTTCACAGGTACGGTTCTCACAATCGGTTTGCGGCTTACGCGTATTCAGGCATGGACAGGTGAGATTGAGATTATCCCAAACGGTCAGATTACGAATGTCACAAACTACTCAAAGACGCACTCTGTCGCTGTTATAGATATGAATATTGATTATAGGAGCGATATTGATGCAGCCATTCGCATTATGAAAGAAGTAATGGAAAAAGTGAAAGGCGAGTCGCCTGAAATAGTTGGTGATGTGTCTGTACTTGGTATTCAAGAGCTCCAAAACACGGCTGTAATCATCCGAGCAACGGCGGAATGTGCTGCACTTAGTCAGTATGGGGTGCAAAGATTAGCAAGGAAAAGGCTAATCGAAGCTTTTGAAAACAATGGAATTGAATTGGCCTTTTATCGTCAGTCTGTCATCGTGAAAAAATAGTACGATAAAACCGGATGCTTTGGGGGGCTGCTTGAGGTGACTGTGGCTTATCAACTTCATGATGTTGTGATGATGAAGAAACAACATGCTTGCGGCGAGAACAGTTGGGAGATTATCCGCTTAGGAATGGATATTCGTATTAAGTGCAGAAAATGCGGACATAGTGTCCTTATTCCGCGCGTTAGGTTTGACCGTCTGGTACGAAAAGTCATCGAGCATGCAGCGGAAGAAAACGGGCATGAGGAGTAACGGAGTCTTTGGTTATGATATGTTGTACAAAATAAAAGAGCCCCTCAAAGGGCCCAATTCAATTAATTTTAATTTAAATTATGAAGCAAATGAGGTGGGTCTTGAAGACGACCGACGCTGCTCTTCAGACAGGGACTCTGCAGCTAAAGCTTTCGGTGCTAATTTTTTTACTCGAAGCTTACGAATTAAACGTCTGAGCATGGTCTCACCTCCAATTAGGACTAGTTTGCCATATAATGAGTGTTCTATCCACTAGCATTATGTGATTGTACATCCTGTTTAGGATGGGCATCGGCCGTTTTTGAACAAATCTTTAACCTGATCATACAATTGCTTTTGTTTTTGTTCAATGTTGCATTGCTGCTTTCTAGAATACTTTTTATACTTAGGCCTTGTAAGGCTCATAAATGAGGTGTATCAATTGCCGCTCCAAGCTGGAATTGTCGGACTGCCCAATGTAGGAAAATCAACACTGTTTAATGCAATTACCAAAGCTGGTGCTGAAGCTGCGAATTATCCGTTTTGCACTATTGATCCGAACGTCGGAGTAGTTGAGGTTCCGGATAATCGGCTGCTTGAGTTGGCCAAAATTGTGAATCCAAAGCGGATTGTCCCGACGGCCTTTGAGTTCGTTGATATTGCAGGGCTCGTTGCAGGTGCAAGCCGCGGTGAAGGGCTCGGAAATAAGTTTCTTGGTCATATCCGCGAGGTTGACGCAATTATTCACGTCGTGCGATGTTTTGAAAATGGAGACATCACACACGTATCAGGGAATGTTGATCCAATTCGCGATATTGAAGTTATTGAACTTGAGCTTGTTTTGGCTGATTTAGAAACTGTGGAGCGCCGATTGGAAAGGACGAAGAAGAACATGAAGTCTGGAGACAAACGCTATGCGATTGAGGCACAGGCACTTCAAAGACTGCAATCAGCACTCAGTGATGGGAAACCCGCCAGACTCGTTGAATTATCTGATGAAGAAAAAGAGGTTCTGCGAGATCTTCATCTTTTAACGACAAAACCGATTTTGTATGTTGCAAACGTGGGCGAAGACAATATAACTGATGACAGCCCAAATGAGTATGTGAAAGCTGTACAAGAACGTGCAGAGCAGGAAAACGCAGAGGTTGTTGTTGTTTGTGCGCAGCTCGAATCAGAGATTGCGGAATTAGAAGGTGAAGACAGAGAAATATTTCTAGCAGATCTTGGTTTAACCGAATCAGGACTGGACAAGCTGATTCGTTCAGCCTATCATCTGTTAGGTTTATCCACGTATTTTACAGCTGGAGAACCCGAAGTTCGTGCATGGACGATTCGCAAAGGCACAAAGGCACCACAAGCAGCTGGGGTAATTCATACAGATTTCGAACGTGGTTTTATACGGGCAGAAGTTGTCGGTTATAACGACTTGATTCAGGCAGGCAGTTACGCCGCTGCAAGAGATGCAGGGAAACTGCGTTTGGAAGGCAAAGACTATGTTGTTCAAGATGGAGATGTTATGCATTTCCGCTTCAATGTATGATTGAATCCTTGTGCTGTCTATGATATTATTAATTCTTGTGGCACACAGAAACGGATAATGCGCGTGCCTACCTTGCTCCATTATGGGGCCATTCGTCCAAAAGGAGGTGACAGGGATGCGCCAATACGAAACAATGTACATCTTAAAACCAGAGCTGGAATCAGAGCAGACTGCGACACTTGTGGCGAAGTTTCAATCCCTCGTAACCGAGCATGGTGGTCAAATTGACCAAGTGCAGGAAATTGGCAAACGCCGATTAGCTTACGAGATTGAACGCAGCCGTGAGGGTTTTTATGTTCTAATGCAGTTTTCCACTGATACAGACGTAACCCAAGAGCTTGAGCGTGTGATGCGAATTGACGACAATGTCCTTCGCTATCTGACAGTTCGCTTAGGCGAATAGATTCGTCGGAGGGGTTTATATGCTGAATCGGATCGTGCTAATTGGGCGTCTTACACAGGACCCTGAGTTGCGATATACAAATACAGGAACAGCGGTTGCTTCTTTTACTCTTGCAGTAGACCGCATGCGGACGAACCAAGCAGGCGAAAGAGAAACAGATTTCATCAACATTGTGGTATGGCAAAAGCAAGCCGAGAATTGTGCTCAGTACTTGCACAAAGGCCGAATGGCAGCGGTAGACGGGCGATTGCAAATACGCACATATGAAAATCGAGAAGGACAGAAGGTCCGAGTCGCAGAAGTTGTTGCTGAAACCGTTCGGTTTTTGGACCGTGGTGATGCAACACAATCCGCAGCACCTGGTATGTCGCAGCAAAATTCCGGATTTACGCCGAATCGGCAAAGGCCTGAACCAGCAAAGCAGCCTCGATATGAAGATGATCCATTTGCGGATGACAGTCAAATGATTGACATATCGGATGACGATTTACCGTTCTAACATGTGATACTTGGGGAAGTCAAAAACATACGACGAGGAGTGAATTTCATGCCGCGTAAAGGTCGTGGCGGAAAGCGTCGTAAGGTTTGCCAGTTCTGTGTGGACAAGATTAATCAAGCTGACTATAAAGATGTAGGCCGTTTGAATAAGTTCTTGACAGAACGCGGCAAAATCTTGCCGAGACGTATTTCCGGCAATTGCGCTAGACACCAACGTCAAGTGACTGTAGCAATTAAGCGTGCACGTCAAATTGCGTTGATGCCATATACAACAGAGTGATAACACAAAGGGGCGAGAAGCAGCTTTATGCTTCCGCTCCTTTTGGCATGCAGGACAGGATTCATTGGTCTTTGTGTTGAATATTGGTTACCGAAGGATGTTTAAAAATCGTACCCTCGCGACCAAGAGGTGATAAAATGAATTCACCGCGTCGGCTTGGTGCTGATATATCGGCAGCCACGCTATTGTTGTTTGTACTCATTCCCTTGGCCGCATTACCGCCATTTTTGATTTATTTTGCTTGGTTTTTGCCAATTCCATTAAGTATTTTCTCTGTTCATCAATTTCGGTGGACATCTAGGCTGATTTCACTCATTATTGGGATTTGCTTAGCTTACGGCGGGCTTGGCATAGCGGGATTTGTATTTGCATATGCCATCTATATTTTATCTCAGATTATGGCTGATTCGATTCGCAAAGGAAGTAATCCTTATCAAGCAATTGTCCTTGGCACAATTACATTTATTATGTTATTTCTTGTGTTGCTGGCAAGGCTTAAATGGGGCGGCATTCACTTTTACACGGAGCTATCGAAACATCTTGAACAAAGTTTAACAGCGAATCCTTCTATATTGAAGGCCGAAAAGACAAGCTCTGGCCAACTAGCAGCACTTATTATAAATCAAATTCAGCTGACGCTACCTGGAGTATTATGTATTATTGCTTTTTTATTATCCTCAGCCAATCTTTTGTCAGCACGGATTTTGGCAAAAACTATAGGTGAAAAACCGCCAATCTTGTTGTCCTGGAAACTGCCGTATGGTGTTATCTTTGTATATATAATATCTCTTACATTTGTGTTGTTTGGCTCTATGGACTCCCCTTTTTGGTCGCATGTATTTAACAGTGCCATGTTGTTTACTGGTTTTTTAATTGGGATTCAGGGGCTTGCTTATGCATGGCGGCGATTGTACGGGCATCCTAAAGCAAAGTTGTGGATGACTCTGTTGTTTATAGCCGTTCTTATCCCTATCGTACGATCTGTCTATATTTTAATTGGGCTTATCGATTCAAGTAATCGTACAAGAAAAATATAAATCTGGAGGATCAGAATATGAAAGTAATCCTATTAACCGACGTAAAAGGTCAAGGGAAAAAGGGTGAAGTCAAAAATGTATCAGAAGGATATGCGCGCAACTTCTTATTCCCTAGAAAATTGGCCCTGGAAGCGAGTGAAGGCGCAATTCAACAGTTGAAATCCCAGCAAGATGCGGTTGTGAGAAAGGAAGCACAGGAGCTTGAGTCAGCAAAGAAATTAGCGGAGAGCTTAAAAAATGTGACAGTTGTTTTGTATGCACATCCTGGAGACGGCGGCAAGCTGTTTGGTGCAATTACCAGCAAACATATTGCTGATGCCTTAAAGGAATTAGGATTTGATCTAGATAAAAGGAAAATTCAACTTGGCGATCCGATTAAAACTCTTGGAGAATACAGAGTTCATATCAAGCTCCATCCTGATGTAACTGCGGAAATCTTGGTATCGATAAAAGCAGAATGAATCTTAAAGGGATGCAAGAAGAATCATGAGTGATTTGGAATTTACAGCGCGAAGCAGAGCGTCGACCATTGAATCAGAGTCTAATTTATTTCGCGTGCCTCCCCAACATATTGAGGCTGAGCGTTCCGTGTTAGGTGCCATGTTAATATCCGCAGATGCAGTTGTGGAAGCAACAGAAATACTTGAACCGGATGATTTTTATCGTACTGCTCACAAAGTTATTTATGAGGCGATGCTGACCCTCTATGAAGAGGGACAGCCTATTGATGTAGTTACCACTACCGCAGCTCTGCAAGCCAAAGAAGCACTTTTGGAAAGCGCAGGCGGTGTGGAATATTTAGCTGAACTTGCTGCAGCTATGCCGACTGCACTTCATGTCGAGCAATATGCCACCATTGTAAAAGAAAAGTCACTGATGAGGCGTGTTATTCGTGCAGCGACGCAAATCGCCTCTGAAGGATACGATGGGGAAATGTCTGCGAATGAAGTTTTGGCAGACGCAGAACGACGAATTCTTGAACTGTCACAGTATCAAAAAACGAGAGATTTTACACATGTCTCGGAAGTATTAGAAACAACTTTCGATAGAATTGAGCAATTATATGCAAGCGAAGGGAACTTAACTGGTGTTCCTACTGGATTTAGTGAGTTAGATAAGATGACAAGCGGATTTCAAAAGTCCGACTTAATCATCGTTGCCGCCAGACCTTCAGTGGGTAAAACGGCATTTTCGCTAAATGTATCTCAAAATGTTGCTGTTCGTGCCGGTATTCCAGTTGCTATTTTTAGTTTGGAAATGTCAAAAGACCAGTTAGTCCAACGTATGCTCTGCGCAGAGGCATATATCGATGGACACAAGCTCAGAAATGGAGCTTTGGATGCAGAGGATTGGCCGAAACTATCAATGGGTGTCAGTACCCTGGCAAATGCGCCAATTTATATTGATGACTCTCCTGGTATCACGGTTTCCGAGATGAGAAGCAAGTTAAGAAGGTTAAAGTTAGAACATGGTTTAGGGCTCGTCATGATTGACTATCTCCAATTGATTCATGGGCGTCGTTCATCTGGAGAAAACCGCCAACAAGAAATATCTGAGATATCAAGGACGCTTAAGCAATTGGCCCGTGAGCTGGAGGTTCCAATTATTGCTTTGGCACAGTTAAGCCGTTCAGTTGAACAAAGACAGGACAAGCGGCCAATGCTTTCTGACATTCGTGAATCAGGAAGCATTGAGCAGGATGCAGATATTGTGGCTTTCTTGTATCGCGATGATTATTATGACCCTGAATCTGAAAAGAAAAATATAATTGAAATTATTATTGGAAAACAGAGGAATGGTCCAACTGGTAAAGTTGAACTTGTTTTCCTCAAAAACTATAACAAATTTGTTAATTTGGAAAAGGCTCACGATGGTGTATGACAGACGAACGAGTACTTACTAGGCGTGAACGCAGGCAGTTGATGGCTAAAAAAAGACGCAGAGCTCGCCGCCGTCGCCGGAAACGTGTCAGGCGTGTGCGTTTTTGGCGGACAGTTCGCACCTTGCGGTTTTGGAGTCGTATATTTGCTTTTATTTGTTTATTAATTGCTATTGGTTTTTGGGCCAAATTTGCATTTGTTTATCATATTCCTTCATACGCAGAACAAGGTCCGCTAGAAGGTGTTAGTGCGTATGTAGCGGTTAAACCATGGTGGTTTGGACCGCCTGTGTTTAATTTAGAGCGGTATACAGAAAATAATTCGGTACAATTAAACATGGTGAACGATCCATATGCTTATCTGCTTTTGCAGCTAGGCAAGTATAATGCAGTTGTTGAACATCCGAGTATAATATGGGCAAAGAGTTAATTACTTTGATTAGGTATATCCTCTGTTATTGCGAATGATTTGTACAACCTGGTCAACAATTTCGTTTGGGCAAACAACAGTCAATAAATAATTTCTGCCAGTGATGTTCCCTTGCCCGTCTGACATACCGCTTGCAGCAGGGTCTGCCGCCATAAGTACGCTTTTGTCCCGCGAAGACGGAATTGTATTTAGGGTAAGGGATGCAAGGCTTGGGATATTTCCACTAATCGGAAATAGCCGCTTTTCTGGAAGAATTCCGCCATAAGCGTGCAACTGGTCAACTTGTGTTGTTTCGACTCCTAGTTGTTTGATTTCATCAGCAGCTTGTTTTGCTTCAGGTTCACTGTAGAAAGAAGCAAGTACGGTACGTTCAACCATTTGGACACCCCTTTTTCACGCTCGACAAATGTTGAATGGCTATGAAGATAGTGTGGCTAATGTGAATGGGTTCATGCGATTTAGTATTTGGTCTTTCTACACAGGAAAGGTTGAGTTTGGATGGCACGGATTTTGGTAGTTGAAGACGAAGAGCCAATTTCCAATATACTTAAGTTTTCTTTAGAGCGAGACGGACATACCGTCTTTTGCGCATATGACGGTAATGAAGCGATTCGCCTGGCAAAGCAAACAGAACCTGAACTTGTTTTACTTGACATTATGCTGCCGGAAAAAGACGGATATGAAGTTCTTAGGGATTTTCGCACATTCAGTGTTGCTCCAGTTATTATGCTTACAGCGCGTGATTCAGAATTGGATAAAGTCCTGGGCCTAGAGCTTGGGGCGGATGATTATGTCACAAAGCCTTTTAGCACACGAGAGCTTCTGGCAAGGGTTAAAGCGAATATTCGCCGAAAAGCGCTTGATGCTGAAGCAAGTGTTACGTCTGAAATAAGAGGCAAGAACGAAATAGGAGATATCACTATCGATTTAGATCATTATGAAGTAAGGAAACACGGAGAGCCGATTGCATTAACTGTTCGCGAATTTCAATTATTATCATTTCTCGCTTCCCGTCCGGGGCTTGTTTACACTCGCGATCAGCTACTTATGGAGGTTTGGGGTATTGACTATGTTGGAGACGAACGGACTGTAGATGTAACTGTACGGAGGCTTCGTGAAAAGTTGGAAGACGACCCAAGTAACCCAGAGTATGTATTAACAAGGCGCGGAGTGGGTTATTTCTTGAGGAGATAGACCTTATGTGGCGCAGTATAAGGTTCAAATTTGTAGTGGTCTATTTGTTGCTCATATTATTTTCACTCGAATTAATCGGCGCATATTTTGTTAGAACATTAACGTTATCGCTTATTCGGCATGAAACTGAAACTGTTCAAAGTCAAACTCAATTAATGGCCACACTTACAGCTTCCCATATTACACCTAATATGCAACCTAATGATGATGTATCGTCTGTTATTTCTTCATTTCCACAGTTCTTGAATGGGTCAATCTATATCCTAAACCAGGATGGTTACGTCATGGATACATCAACCGGTGGAACCTTGATTGGCCAAAAACGGACCGATTCCATTGCAACAGAGTCTCTAATGTCTCATAAATCCGTAACAGGTATAAGATTCGATCCGATTTCAAACCAACATCTTCTTGCCGCTACAGCACCAATGTTTAATCAAGGCAGGTTTGTGGGTGTTGTGGAGTACGTTGTTCCAGTCCAAGATACATACAATACTGTTCGTCAAGTTACGACGATTTTTTATACAGGCAGTGCTTTAGTGTTACTTATAACAATCGTGCTTGGAATCATTTTATCTCGTGCAATTACTCGTCCTATCCTAGATGTTACAGGACAAGCCCGAACGATGGCCGGCGGAGATTTTACAAAGCGAGTTGTAGTACGCTCTGATGATGAGTTGGGAGATTTAGCTAGTGCGATAAACGATTTGACTGAAAAGCTTGAACAAGCTATTGCAACTCGTTCTCGAGAGCAGGAACGTTTGCAAGCCATCATCACTTCAATGGGAGATGGTGTCATAACTTTTGACCGGGATTTTGCACCGGTTTTTATGAATCAAGCAGCAAAAAAATTAATCCCCTTACCGCCTGAAGAACAAAGTAACATCGCTAAACACCTTGGCTTCGTTGTGGATAATGCTGAAGGTGAAGGTGTACCGAAGGAAACAAATCAATTGTTGGTTCGGGAGTTTGGCTCAACTTTACTTCACATTCATCTGACTGCTATACAAGGCAGAAAAGGAATAGACGGCTATGTTGCCGTGTTGCGAGATGTTACTGAGCAGGAGAAGTTGAGTCGTGCCAGGCGAGACTTTGTTGCAAATGTGTCCCATGAACTGCGCACTCCTTTGACCAGCATAAAATCCTACATTGAAGCTGTCCAGGAATTAGATATCGATGATGATGAAACCCGCGATAAATTCTTGCAGGTTATTGGTACAGAGACAGACCGTATGGTCCGATTAACAAGGGATTTATTGACACTGTCTGGACTCGACACAGACAATCCACCTAAGTACTTGTATACGCGTATTGCCATTTTACCTTGGATAAAAGCAGCAGTGGAGCGATTTAAAATCCAAGCCCAATCAAAGAATATAACGTTATCGATTCGTAGAATCCAAGATGCAGTCGTCCAGGGGGATAAAGATATGTTGGATAGAGTGCTGGACAATTTAATAAGTAATGCATTGAAATATACCCCCGAAGGCGGAAAAATAATTGTTGAATCAGTACGTCTGAAAGACAAAGCTCTCATATATGTGCAAGATACTGGTATTGGCATCCCCCCTCAAGACTTGCATCATGTATTTGAGCGGTTTTACCGTGTAGACAAAGGTCGCAGTAGAAGGCTCGGCGGCAGCGGGCTTGGTCTTGCACTTGCTCGTGAGATAACCGAACAGCACGGAGGAACAATATCAATCGAAAGTAATCTTGGTGCAGGAACTACCGTAACGGTTACCCTTCCAATTGTAAAAGAAGGGAATAAACCAACATGTTAAGACAAAATATCAAACATATAAAAACAGGACTTTTAAGCATATTGGTTTTGATAAGCTTTTTTCTAAGTTACTTGTTGTGGAATGGAAATTGGAGAAATACAACTGAGGCAGGCTTTGCAACGACGAGTACATTGTCAGCTTCGGATTTTCCGCGTGCGACCGAGGCTGCCTCACCTTATCAAATTCTGCTTTCTTCATCCAAACTAAAGAAGGCTGCCATTATTCTGCCTAGCGAGTCGTCCTACGAGCAGTGGCTCACAGAGCTTAGCTCAATTCATCTTAGTGACTTTCATTCGGTATCTCACTTGCCAGTACACACGTTTTCACAGGTTAAATTTGAATTCACCCAAATGCTAGATAAAAGCTATATTTTGAAGTGGCTGCCAAACTTATCTTCTGCAGAATTGCCGGTTCGCGGCCAGTCAATATTGTTGTATACGCTAAATCAAACAAGCCCGGTGTTTATTTCAATTCAAGGAGACACAACGACTTATATTGGCCAAACAGATTTAAACGCAAGTGACCTTACTCAGTCTATTACGGATGCGATTTCAAGATCTCCTTGGGTTTCTTTAAATGGTCAAGGAAATGATTATGTTCCAGCAAGCAAGTATGTTATGGATAAAACAACTTGGAAAATCTCGTATACATCAGTCTTGCCTCTTGTTCATTCCTTTTTTGTAAATCCTCAAATTTTAACTCGAATTCAGGAGAATACAAATACAGTTTTATGGACGGATGGCAGCAGAGCAGTTCAGTGGGATAAACTAAGTCAATTGTTAACTTTTGAAGATCCGAATATCAATGACCATAATCTCTATCAACAGTCTGACTTAGATACGGCTATGGCTTTTATTCGCAGTCATGGCGGTACTCCAAAAGAAATTGCAGCATTTCGCGAAGATTCTCAGAGTGAGCTAAGCGGCGTGAGTACATATGAATTTGTTCGATTGCTCGGAGGTTATCCAGTTTACGGTACGCAATTATCATATCTAATTGAAGTCTACGAGGGCCATATTGTTCGCTTTGTAAGGCCTCTTATCGATCTTTCTGAACAAAACGCTGTAGTTCACGAGAATCTATTAAGTCCAGACATGATTCGTTCGATTGTGAATCGAAATGTAAAGAAGCAGGATTTATCTAATGTAGAGCTTAAACTTGGCTATTATCCAACTATAAAGAGTGCAACAATTACTTTTATTCCATCATTTAGCCTCTATGTCGACGGGAAGCTTGTCTTAATATTTGATGCATCGACTGGTAGTATTCTGTCGGAAGGAGGGCAGTCATGAATTGGGAGACTGCGAAAGGATGGTTGATTGCCGCTTTTTTCATATTGGATTTGATGTTAGGGTTTCAAGTTGTACAGAGCAGAACTGAGCTTCAAGGGTATGTCGAATCCTACTCTGACATGCTTGCCAACACAAAAACTTTGCTTGCAGACCACGGATTCACACTAAGTACATCTATACCGCAACAACAACCTAATTTACCGTCATTCCGAGCACAATTTTTAAACCCCGAACTGACAAATCTTTGGCCAATTTGTTTTCCAAAGGCGAAGAGTGTGAAATTAAATACGAAGTATGGCTTGGTAACAACAGAAAATGGGCGTATTAAGTTCGTAACTTCAGGTACTTGGCAAGTAATATATACAAATCCAGTTCATATCGGCTCTGTTACTAGTCCTCTACATTTCGTTTGGCAAGGGGATGATTACCAGTTAGACCAGAGTTCATCATCAGGAGGCGGTACGCAAATATATACACAATTATATAATGGACTGCCAATTTTCGATGCGACGGTAAGTACAGATATCGAGAATCAATCTCTTTATGGTTATTTACAAACTTGTGTTCAAGGAATAGTTCCTGCAGGAAAACCGCAGCCTATCATTTCAGCCCTCGATGCATTAGATAATCTAGCAAATACGGTAGACAAATCTGGCGATGCGGCGGATAATAAGATTTTGAGAATAGACTTGGGATATGCCCACAAGATCACGGTGACGCCGCTTAAAACGGTGGATGTTCGCAATAATTATTGGTTTCCAGTATGGCGTGTAATAACAGGCAGCCAAATCTACAACGTAAACGCATTAACTGGTGAAGTCGAGATTGCTCCATGATACATATGGAAAAGATTTAGGAGGATTACTTTGCTCGAATTCAGTGTGCTCGCCAGCGGCAGCAGCGGCAATTCAACCTATATAAGAACTGAAACGACACAGATTCTGTTGGATGCGGGCATAAGTAAAAAGCAGATAGAGCTAAGATTACATGATGTTTGTCAAGCAAGTCTAGCAGATTTATCAGCAGTATTGATTACGCATGAACATATTGACCATGTACGAGGTTTGAAACAAGTTTTAAAGCGTACATCTGCTTCTTTATACATGACAGAAGGAACATGGTCACAGATTCAGGAACAGGTGTCAGATAAAAATCAAACAGTTGCCACCCCAGAATGTGAGTTTGTATCAGAAGGACGCCCATTGATTATTGGAGATATTCGAGTGACACCTTTCCGTGTCTCTCACGATGCAGAAGAACCTGTGGCCTTTCGATTTGATACAGAGAAAGAAAGTTTAGCCGTCGTGACAGATTTAGGCTATGTCAGTGATGTGATTAAGTCCGTTTTAACAGGTTGCAAAACCTTCGTGTTTGAAGCAAATCATGATGTTGAAATGCTCCGAGCGGGACGTTATCCATGGAGCGTAAAACGACGGATTCTAGGTGATAAAGGTCATTTATCGAATACCGATGCCGCGGTTGCGCTTGTTGATTTGTTAGGCACGGAAGAAGTAGACGTATATTTGGCCCATCTGAGCGAAGAAAATAACCAACCTGATTTAGCTGATTTGACAGTTAAATCAGTCCTCACTGAGGTTAAGGCATACTATGGTGAGCAAGTTTCCCTCCACCGCACAAGCAGACATGTTGCAACTCCATTACACCGAATTGTTGAATTCTAAAGTAAAACACATGAGTTTTTTTATGGACACGACACGAAACTGTGTCGTGTTTTTGAATGTATAGAACAATTTTCATTCGGTGACAATATCCCACATATCTCCTTTTTGCGATCTGCATCGCAGTACATATAAAACTTGTTTAATTTATGCACCTGGTGAATGAAAGGCCATGAAAGAGCCTGGAAATCGGGAAAGGTGGGCGTTGTATGGGGTTTTACAATGATGATTCCAGCCCGAATCCATTGGGCAAACATTCTGGTACTTTGCGGTGGCTGAAAGTTGTTGTTGTGTCAGCTGTTGTAAGTTCTGGTGCGACATTTGCAATGGTTCCCGTGTTAGCGAACAACGGACTGCTGCCTGTTCTGTCGCGGGCAAATGCATCTGGTGCGGCTGGTGACTTATCAAATCCTTCAGTAGGGACACTTGTCAATGTTAGTGTAAACGATGGGATTACAAAAGCGGTAAAAGTGGTTGAGCCTGCGGTTATGGGTGTCGTCAATTATTCGCAAGTATCGAACTTCTTTACTCAACAAACTAAACTTGAAGCGACTGGTGTAGGTACTGGCGTTCTTTTTTTCAAAGACAGTAAGGACGGGTATGTTGTAACGAACAACCACGTTGTCCAAGGGGCTGCAAAAGTTGATGTCGTCTTTGGCGGGGGAAAGCATATTTCCGCGTCGGTTGTCGGAACGGATCCCTATACAGATTTAGCCGTACTTAAAATCCCCGAAAAAGAAGTGCGGAGTATTGCACCAATAACCTTTGCAAACTCGGATAACTTACAGGCGGGTGAACCGGCGATTGCGATTGGGACGCCAATGGGGCTCGACTTTGCAGATTCAGTTACTGCCGGAATTGTCAGTGCAACGAAGCGGATTATGCCTGTTGAGGATCCGAATACGGAACAGACACTCGACTACCAAGCTGTAATTCAAACAGATGCAGCGATTAATCCGGGTAATAGTGGGGGTCCTCTCCTAAACATTAAGGGACAGGTTATTGGAATTAACAGCAGTAAAATAGTTGCACCGAATTTTGAAGGCATGGGTTTTGCTATTCCATCTAATGAGGTGCAAACAATAGCAGATCAAATTATGAAACAAGGTCACGCTGTGCACCCTGCGTTAGGTATTGAAGGGTATTCACTTGCAGCTCTGCCGCAGCAATGGTGGCCTGAGGATGTACCGGTTGATTACGGTGTTTGGATTAAGTCTGTGACCTCATCTGATGCTAAAGCGTCTGGATTAAAAGACCAAGATGTGATTGTTGGTTTTAACGGGCATGAGGTTAAGACGATGGCAGATTTGCGCACATATTTGTTCCAAACGAGTCCAGGTCAGACAGCAAAATTACGCGTATATCGAGGGAGCCAACTTTTAAACCTTTCTGTTAAAATTGGATCAATGGACACACAATTGACCACCGCATCTGCACAGGTAAATCAGTCTGGAAATGGTGCAGATATGCTTGATCCGTTTACAGGGCCTAACCTAAATTGAACTTAAAGGACTTTTGAAATGCAAGTCGTTGTTATCGCTGTTGGTAAATTAAAAGAAAAATATTGGCGTGAGGCGCTCGCGGAATATGCGAAGCGCCTTTCGGCGTATGTGCAATTAGAATTGATTGAAGTGCAAGATGAACCGAGCCCTGAAAACTTAAGTGAAGCGGGAAAAGATCAGGTATTACGCGCTGAGGGAGCACGTATCGAAAAACATTTGCGTGACAGAGACGGTATTGTTGTTCTAGACCTAAACGGAAAGATGCTTGGTTCGGAAGCTTGGAGTCAAAAGTATGATGACCTATGCGGGCAAGGGGTTGGCAGGCTTGTCTTCATTATTGGCGGTTCAAACGGCCTTGATAATGCTATCCGCAGCCGTGCACATTTTTGTTGGTGTTTTGGTCCTATCACTCTTCCTCACCAGCTCGCGCGAATCGTATTAGTTGAGCAGATATACCGCGGGATCCGCATCATACGCGGTGAACCATACCATAAGTAAACAAGGTTTTTGAATATAGTATAGTGAAATTTATACTTTATTATATGTCAAAAAAGATAAAAAGCGGGCTGGAAGGCCCGCTTCGACAATTTATACCTTTTACGCTTTTGCTGTTTCTCTCAATTCAAGGTCAAGCGCACGAATTGTCGATGCTTGAATCCTAGCAATAAGCTCAGGTCTATCGGATAACTTTTCACCATAAGAAGGGATCATTTCTTTTATTTTCGATTTCCAAACATTAAGCTGTTGTGGGAAGCATTCTTCAATTAATCTAAGCATATCTGAAACCGATGTCGAAGCTCCCGGGGAACCACCGAGTAACGCGGCTAACGATCCATCTTGAGAATGAACAATTTCCGTATTGCTAAATTGAATCATTCCTTTGCCGGCTGGCGTATCTTTAATTACTTGCACTCGTTGACCTGCCACTCTCAGTTCCCAATCTTCATCTTTTGCACTGGGAACGAACTCTCGCAGTTCTTTCATCCGCTGTTCTTTTGTTAAC
>JAKADF010000392.1 GCA_021820805.1 Bacillota bacterium | reverse complement strand
TCTTGAAGCGCAGCAATCCCCCGTAAAAAAGATGTGCTCATCCCATCTCTAGCTGATTCATTATTAACAATCTCAACATCAAGATCCTTAAGCGTGTAAAAAACCTCTGGAAAATCAGGATTCACAATGACAAAGACACGTATAGATGAACTTTGAATAGCTGTAAGCGTAATGGCACGAATCATCGACACATTATCGCGCGTGGGCAGTAAAAGCTTTTGGGTACCCATACGTTTTGACTCTCCAGCTGCCAGAATCACACAGCCAATCTTTTTATCCATCACACCACCCCTGCATAACCCATTGTTTACGGATAAGGAACTGCTTGTGTATCCCTTTTATGTAAAAATCCTTTGCCAATACGCAGGAAATTGTCATTTTGTTGATTTTGCTTTGCTGTTATCTCAGATAAAATGCTTATTGCAATTTCTTCTGGCGATTCGGCACCAATATCTAGCCCTACAGGAGAATGCAGCTTATCTAATTGATCTTCAGTAAATGTCATCCCAGATTCAGCTAATCTGTCTAATGTTCTCTTAATTCTCTTTCTGGGCCCCAGCATCCCTAAGTATGGTATGGAAGACGACAGCGAGTATCCGGCAATCTGCTTATCTGTCAAGAAATTATGAGTCATAACTACATAGTACGCTGTAGCATCCAATACAACCCACGCCAAGCCCCCATAACAAATCATCATCGGGTCGAAACTTTAATAATTGTGGCGAGTGCAGCACGTTGGTTATTGTCTATGCATTTTTTTAACTCAGTAAGAATTTCTTGCAACATGTACAACCACCTTGCTTTCTCCGAATAAATGGTTGATACCATATTCTAATCAACAAGGTTAAATAGTTTCTAAATATTTTCTCCCAGAAAAAAGAACCAGAAGTCCAAGAAGAACACCAAGGGTACCTACATAATAAGGAACATGCGGACTGAACACAGTTCCAAGTTTGCCCGCGAGCCACGGAGCAATTGCACTTCCAATAAACCGAACGAAACTGTATGCTGCTGAAGCAGTTGGACGTTCCACTGGAGCAGCGTTCATTACGCCAGTGGTTACTAAAGTGTTATTTACTCCAAGAAAAGCGCCGCAAACCACGACTGCTGTAATGACCACAGATTGGTTATCCGTGAAAATTGCAATTGTAATAAGATCGAGAGCAATCAATGTCAACATTGCATAAGTTGTTCTCAGTGTTCCAAATCGCCGTTGTAATCGCGGCGCAACAAATACCGAAGAGATTGCGAGTAGTACACCCCAACCAAAGAATACGAAACCTAGTCCATGCGCATTTACACTTGGTAAAACATACGGGGTATAGGCCAGTAATGTAAAAAAACCAAAATTATATAAGAGAGCCATAATTCCCATGGTTAGAAGACCGCGATATTTTAATGCACGGATTGGGTCAAGCACAGAAGTGCGATGTTCTGGCTTAGGAACGCCGCGCAACAGAATGGCTACCGCGATGAACGCAATACCCATTAAAACTGTTACGCCATAAAACGGTCCACGCCAGCTGATGCCTCCCAAAGCTCCACCGAGAAGAGGTCCAGCAGAAATACCAAGGCCTAATGCTGCTTCGTACAAAATGACAGCACCCGCAGTTCCACCTCTGCCGACTGCAACAATGGAAGCAAGCGATGTCGCAATAAACAAAGCATTTCCAAGCCCCCAACCAGCACGAAATCCAACAATCTGACCAATAGTGCTAGAATGACCCGCTAAGAAAGAAAAGAGAACAATTAAAATGAGTCCAGCAAGAAGTGTCCCTTTTGACCCTAACCGTGTGGAAACCACGCCTGTAATCAACATTGCAACAGCCATAACTGCATTGTAACTTGTAAACAGCAATTCAACTTGTGAGGGTGTTGCTTGAAGCTGCTTACCAATGAGCGGTAAAATCGGATCGACTAATCCAAGTCCCATAAAAGCAATCACACATGCGAATGCGACCGCCCAAACTGCCATGGGCTGCTTCCACCAATTCATATCAGCTGTTGAATGTTCATTTCGATTTGACTTTGCTAAAGCTTGCACCAATGTTTTCCTTCTTCCAAAAATATAATGTAGTGTGAATAGTTATAATTCCAATGAGTTCACCCCTGTTATGAATGCTACGTTCTCTGTTTGGCTGGATTTCTATTTGAACTCTCTTCTGTATACACATATCGTTTACCCCGAAACACGGAGACAATCGCAGCAACGATAGACATAGCGAGAGATACTATAAAGGCTAACTGCAGTCCATGCATAAAAGGCTGCCCGATAAGTGACGGAAAGAATTTTTGACCTATTACATATTTTGCTTGAGATATTGGTATTTGTTGCAGTATTCCAAATTGCTGCAATAGATTTTGCAAAGGATTATACCCTAACAACGCCGCAAACAAGGACGATGTTGGCGGCAACTGTGATACTTTGACGGCATCAGCAAACGGCACACCATGTTGTACTAATCCAGATTGCATTGCTTGTGGCAATCTCTCTGCTAAACCTGCAATCATGATGGAGAAAAAAAGCCCCATACTTAACATTGACCCAGCATTAGTGAAGGTGGAACGCATACCGGATCCGACACCGCGATACTTTGCGGGTAACGCGTTCATAATCGCGGCTGTATTTGGTGATGCAAACAGTCCCATACCGACACCAATCACAAACAGATAAATCCAAAATGTCCATTTGTTAAAGTCCATAGGAAGAGTAATCATTAAATAAAACCCAACTGCTGTGACAACCATCCCAACCGTAGCGAATATTCTCGCACCAAAACGGTCGGAAAGGATGCCGCTGACGGGTCCTGCCACAAGAAACCCTATCATTTGCGGCAATGTATACAGTCCAGCAATTAAGGGGGTGTTGGCGTATGAAACTCCATGGAGCGGAAGGTAAATTCCCTGCAGCCAGATGATGAGCATGAACTGAAGTCCGCCGCGCGCTAATGATGCAAGGAGCCCGCTCAAGTTACCGGCTGTAAACGGCCAAATTTTAAATAGCTTAAGATTGAACAATGGTTGTTCAACATGACTTTCGATAATGACAAACAGCAAAAGCACAATTACTCCGCCAATTAATTCACTCAACACCCATGGATTAGCCCAACCCATACTTTGACCTTTGTAAGGCATAATCCCATACGTAAGTCCAAGCATGATTCCTAATAGCCCGATTGTTAATGTTACATTACCCCAAATATCCAATTTTTGTTTAACTCGCGGCTTAGATATTTCTTGTAAAGCCACATATGCCCATATGGTACCTATGATGCCGATTGGTACATTAACTAGAAAAATCAGTCTCCAATAACCGGTGGCTGCTAAAGTTCCACCAACGAGTAATCCAATGATTCCTCCTCCAATTGCAGCTATCTGATTTAATCCTAAGGCCAGTCCTCGTTGATTCTCAGGAAATGCATCTGTCAAAATTGCTGCACTATTTGAGAATAGAAAACCGCCGCCAATGCCTTGGATGATTCGAAAAATAATTAATTCAATTTCGCCAGATATCCCCTTGCTCCAAGTTAATGACGCGAATACAGAACCAATCGTAAAAATCAAAAAGCCTAGATTGTATAGACGCACTCGGCCAAACATATCTGACAGTCGTCCAAACAAGACCAACAAGACTGTTGTTGCAACATTAAAACCAAGTAAAACCCATAACAAGAGCCCAGTTTGATCGTTCGCCAACGGGTTTACTTTAAGCCCGTTAAAAATAACAGGAAGGGCAATAATCAGGATAGACTGATTAATTGTCGCCATCAAAACACCGAGCGTTGTGTTGGACAACGCGATCCATTTGTAATGTTGATAGTGCAGTTTTCTTGATGAAGTCGCCGTTGTTAGTCACCCCTTTCCTGCTTTTTCCCCATTTCTTCGTCCCGAAATCGTATGGATCGATTAAGACGTTCCTGGTAAGTGTTGCGCATTGTCAGCAAGTTCTCTATTTTCGTGTCCATTTTCGAAATCACGTCACAAAGAACTTCAATATATCTATCGACGACGGGTTTTTGCTCATCGTAATTTGGGCTGGCATGATGAA
>JAKADF010000391.1 GCA_021820805.1 Bacillota bacterium | reverse complement strand
TATCGAGAAATTCTTGAAAGAAATTTGCTTAGTTGATCAACTGTTTGTTAAGGATCCGGATAAAACAATAGAAACGCTCGTTAAAGAGAAAATTGCACAAATTGGTGAGAATATTTCTATCCGCAGATTTTCACGTTTCGTTGTTGGAGAAGGTATCGAGAAAAAGGAAACGAATTTTGCTGAAGAAGTTATGTCGCAAGTTCGCGGTTAATGAAAATTAGGGGAACACATATGTGTTCCCCTTCTTAAAAGGTTGATATTTCTTTTGCGATGAGATGATTTACTTTGGACGGAGGAATTGCGATGTCGACACCGAAGTACCGACGAGTCGTTCTGAAATTGAGCGGCGAAGCACTTGCTGGGGATAAAGGTTATGGAATAGATCCTGAAGTGATTCATCAAATTGCCGGCGAGCTTAAAGATGTAGCATTGCTTGGTGTCCAAATTGCAATAGTGGTTGGCGGAGGTAATATTTGGCGCGGGATTTCGGGAAGTGCCCGTGGTATGGATCGCGCGACCGCTGATTACATGGGTATGTTAGCAACTGTTTTAAATGCACTTGCACTTCAAGACTCTTTAGAAAAGTTGTCTGTTGATACGAGGGTTCAGACCTCGGTAGAGATGAGTCAAGTTGCTGAGCCGTATATTAGGCGTCGTGCAATTCGTCATTTAGAGAAAGGCCGAGTCGTTATTTTTGCTGGTGGAACAGGGAATCCGTATTTTTCAACGGATACTACAGCAGCTCTGCGTGCAGCTGAAATTGAGGCAGATGTAATCTTAATGGCAAAAAACGGCGTTGATGGTGTGTATAATGCAGATCCATTAAAGGTTCCGGATGCGGTAAAATATGATGAACTAGAATTTATGGATGTGTTAAATCAAGGGCTTGGCGTCATGGATTCAACAGCAACTTCCCTTTGTATGGATAATAACATTCCGCTTTTGGTATTTGCGCTTGGTAAAGAAGGCAATATTCGCCGGGCGGTAATGGGCGAAACGATTGGCACCATCGTGAGGAGGAGTACTCATGCTTGAGCAAGTATTAAAGAATGCTGAAGAACGAATGGATAAAGCGATTCAAGCTTTAAAACGGGATTTAGCAACTGTCCGTGCAGGACGTGCTACACCTGCTATGTTAGATAAGATTACAGTTGAGTACTATGGCAGCCAGATGCCGATTAATCAAGTGGCGAGCGTGAATTCTCCTGAACCGCGAGTACTTGTTATATCTCCTTGGGAAAAGAATATGCTCGGAGAAATTGAGAAAGCGATTCAAAAATCTGATTTGGGCATTAATCCCTCGAATGATGGTTCGGTTATTCGATTGATGGTGCCTACATTAACAGAACAAAGGCGTCAGGAATTGGTCAAGCAAGTTAAAAAAATGGCTGAAGAAGCAAGGGTAGCTGTTCGTAATGTGCGCCGTGACGCGAATGATGAATTCAAGAAAAAAGAAAAAGCTGGAGAAATCTCTGAGGATGAGGCTCGTCGCGGAATTGATCGTATACAGGTTTTAACGGATAAATATGTCGCGGAAATTGATAAGTCAGCTGCACAGAAGGAACATGATCTTACCGAACTATAAAAATGAGTGCATAGTGTTTATTTTATGAATTGCTTCTGGGAAAAAGGGGGAGCCCGGGCTTGCTTAAGGTAAAGTGGGGACGCCGACGCACGCCAGGCGATGACCAGTTAAATGATATTCCTGAACAAACGAAGCCGAAACATATTGCGATTATCATGGATGGGAATGGTCGTTGGGCAAATAAACGGGGCTTGCCCAGAATTGCTGGACATCATGCCGGTATGACAACCGTACGTGAAGTGATACGTGCATGTGACGATTTTGGCATCGAATACTTAACTTTGTATGCATTCTCAACTGAGAACTGGAGAAGGCCTGAAGCGGAAGTTGAATATCTAATGCGCCTGCCAGAACAATTTTTTCGCAGTGAAATTGAAGAGCTCGTGACTAGGGGCGTTAGAGTAAGATTCATAGGAGACACTACAAAGCTTCCAGCTTATACCCAGGAAACAGTTCAATCTTCACTGGAACGCACGAAAAACAATTCTGGCATGGTTGTGAATTTTGCTCTGAATTATGGTGGAAGGCTCGATATTGTTACAGCAATTCGTGCGTATGCAGAGGCAGTCCTTCGTGGTGAACAAAGTTTTGAAGAACTCACGGAAGAGTCATTTGCTGAATATCTATCGACTGGTGATATCCCTGATCCTGATTTAATTATTCGAACAAGCGGCGAAATTCGCCTTAGCAATTTTCTTATTTGGCAGGCTGCTTATTCTGAGTTTTGGTTTACAGATGTTTTGTGGCCGGATTTCAATCGAGATGTACTTCTCGAAGCTATTCGTGACTTTGGACGGCGGAAACGTCGCTTTGGTGCACTTAAGTAAAGTAGGGGGAACCATGCTGAAACAACGGATTGTAACCGCCGTCATTGGCGTTTTGCTAGTTTTTGGTGCAATCGAATCGGGTTCCGTCCTCCCATGGCACGTTGTCGTCTATGTCGCCACATTACTTGGAATGACTGAATTCTCTTCTATGTTTGGCTGTTCGTGGAAGTCACTGTTAAATCTTAGCAGTATAGTTATATTGACCGTTGGGGAATGGATTCCCCGTTTACCACTGTCGATTTTTCTCTATTTAGTTCTTTGCATGGTTCTTTTATGGCCAGTAATTACGAAGAATAAGGTAACTGTCATGCACGCTGCTGTGATTGCTGCTGGGGCAGGTTATATCGGATATGGTGGAGTATGCCTCATTAAGCTGCGCGCATTAAATCACGGGGTTATGTGGGTTTGGTTGTTGCTCATTTGTATTTGGTTAACCGACACTGTTGCCTTTTTCGTAGGGAGAAAGTTAGGCGGTCCAAAATTGTGGCCTGAAATAAGCCCGAAAAAAACAATTAGCGGTGCTATAGGCGGAGTGTTTGGTGCTGCGATTGGGGCTCTTATCTTTGGGTTGGCAGTTGTTCCTAATGTTGATGCGATTGCTTATATCGTAACGGGAGCTGTAATATCTGTTGCTGGGCAACTCGGAGATCTCATTGAATCTGCTTATAAAAGAGCTGCGGGTGTGAAAGATTCGGGTAAGTTATTGCCAGGCCATGGCGGTATGTTAGACAGAGTTGACAGTTTGTTGTTTGCTGCACCGTTTGCATATTACCTTATCATAAATGGAGCGACAAGTTGGTTTCAGTAGTTGTCTCGTCTGTTTTTGTTTTGATACGTATAACGATATATTCTGCGAATGTGGTTGTATGTTTGTTTTGCTGGCTAAAATATACGACCTTTCCTCTGCTGGCAATTTGTTTATCACTTCAAGCCTTGTACCTAAGTAACTCATGTTAACAATATGGGTCCTGTAAGGGGCATCATTTGTAGTTATGTCCATATGATAAAATGAAAGTACTTATCCATCTTGAGCAAATTGTTTTAGCCACAAGTGAGAAGGGCGGGTGCGGATGGATCTAATACATCTGGCTTTGCAAAGCATACCTATTCTTAAATCCGCGATCGCAGTTGCGGCAGTTTTCGTTGTGTGTGTTGTGATTCATGAGTATGGCCACTATTCTGTTGCAAAACATTACGGAGTTTCAGTACCGGCTTTTGCGATTGGAATGGGTCCGAAAATATTCAAATGGATGAGGCGGGGAACAGAATTTTCGATTCGGGCATTTCCCATTGGCGGGTTTGTACAACTTGCCGGTGAGGTACCGCAAGACACCCTGTTTCGCATTGGCGAACAGATTGCTTATGAACTAGGGCCAACAGGAAAACTGAAAGTTATTGCAGACCCGAGAGATTTGCCGCATGCAAATGTTGCGACTCTTCGCGGACTAGATCTGTATAATCGCTTAGAAATGACATTAGAGACTTCGGAAGGGATTCATACATATTCCGTACAGCCCTATGCGAAGCTCATGACTGGTGTTCGTAGTTCAATGCCCATTGTATCTAAAGATGAGCAGATGATTGGCAAACCGCTTTATCAAAGAGCGCTTATGATTTTGGCTGGTCCGTTCATGAACTTCT
>JAKADF010000390.1 GCA_021820805.1 Bacillota bacterium | reverse complement strand
CCAACAAGAAATGCGTACAAAAATGTCATCCCGCTCATAAAGAACCATCCTCTCGTTCGAATACCACGGCATGAGAAACAGATGGTATACTATCGCTTTGCTGTACACTTGTAGCAGACAATAACGCGCCGGTAGCGCTCACTAAAATTCTTTTCCATTGTCCGCTTTCTAATTTTTTTAAGAGATGGCCAAATGTGACGAGTGTACAACACGCCCCGCCGCTGCCGCCTGAAAAGACTTCTGGTTGATCTTTGGTATAAATGAGCATCCCGCAATCCGTAAGATTTTCAAGGAAAGATACTCCGTTCTTTTGTAACAGATCACGTAAAATTTGATGGCCGATATGACCCAGATCACCTGTTGCGATACAATCGTAATCGGAAAAACTTCTGTTCGTCTCTTTCATATGTGTCAGTATTGTATCCGCAGCAGCTGGAGCCATCGCAGCTCCCATTTCCCATGGACTTGTGACCCCTAAATCTAAGACTCTGCCGATTGTTGCATGTGTAACTAAAATATTTGCACCTGGTTTCTTCTCTGCTCCGAGTATTGCAACCCCTGCGCCGGAGACTGTACGCTGCGCCGTTGGTGGTTTTTGTGCTCCATATTCAGTCGGGTAACGAAATTGTCGCTCTGCTGTTGCATTGTGACTAGATGTACCAACCATTGCATAATTAGCGAGCTTTGAATCAACCAACAGCGCACCAAGTGCAACTGATTCGCAAATGGAAGCACATGCGCTGTAAACTCCAAGACTTGGGATACTGAGCGCACGGAGGCCAAAGTAGAAACTAGTCAGTTGAGCGTTTAGATCACCACCGACCAAAAAATCGATATCCTCTTGTTTTAAATTAGCTTTTCTAAGTGCAGTAACTGCAGCTTCATCAAAGAATTGTTGCTCGCTGTGTTCCCATGTATCCCCATTTAACCTATCCGATTCATGAAGTACATCATAACAGTCTCGTAATGGCCCTTCACTTTCTAGTTGTCCTGCAACAGTACCCGCAGAGATAACGTGCACTGGTACGGAACGAAAAGCCCATGTTTGTTTTCCTATTTTTGCCATGTATTTGCTCCTGCTTCTCTAGATGTGAGTCAAGATGTAACGAACCAATGAAACGAAAAAAGCACTAACAACACCATATACAATCACTGGGCCAGCGAGTTTAAACATATTGCCGCCAAGACCGGAAACCCAACCTTCACTGCGATGTTCCATCGCAGCAGATGCCATTGTATTCGCAAATCCAGTGACAGGAACAGCTGAACCGGCCCCGGCCCACTGTGCAAACTTATCGTAGACGCCAAACGCGGTAAGCAAAACGGATAAGAAAATCATCACTGCAACAGTGGGATTTCCGGCATCAATTACGGAGAAATGTGCAAATCGAACGAAAAAGTACTGTACAACTTGCCCAATTTCACAAATACAGCCTCCAACAATGAAGGCGCGAATTGTGTTCCAAAGAATGGGCCGTGCCGGTCGATAATCATCGACAACCTTTTGATAAATTTGCTTTTCTTCTTTAGTAGCAAACGTCATTTTAATCCTCCATGCTATCGGATTCACCCGGTAGTGTATCCCGATAACATGGAAAGTCATTCACATTATTCAAGTTGATTCTTCATTTGACGCAAAATTTTCTTTTCCAGCCTTGATACTTGCACCTGCGAAATACCCAGTACGCGTGCAACATCGGACTGTGTTTTATCTTTAAAAAATCGCATATAGACAATAAACCGCTCTCGTTCTGGAAGCCTGTTTAAAATTTCATGCAAAGCAATCTTGTCAAACCACTCTGTATTTCCTTCATCTGCAATTTGATCAACAAGATAGATTGGATCACCATCGTTTTCAAAAACTGTTTCATGGATGGATGAAGGTTGTCTGAGCGCCTCCTGGGCGAAAACAACCTCAGTTGGATCAATGCCAAGTTCCTCCGAAATTTCGGATAGATGTGGTTGACGTCCAAGCTTTTTTGCGAGCTCATCCCTTACGCGGCGAATTTGTTTTGCAGTTTCTTTCAGACTTCTACTGACCTTGACTGTACTATCATCACGTAAAAAACGCTGTATTTCACCAATAATCATAGGAACAGCATAGGTCGAAAATTTCACATCGTAACTTAAATCAAACTTATCAATCGCTTTAATCAAACCAATGCAGCCAATCTGGAATAAATCATCTGCCTCATAACCCCGCCCTAGAAATCTTTGCACTACGGCCCATACGAGCCTTTGATTACTTAGAACGAGATTATCACGAGCTACCGTGTCTCCTTGCTGGCTCTGATGTATCATAGTTCGAATTTCAGAATCAGTATATTTACGAGCGTGAGTCTCTGCACCTTATGCATGATCCATGGCTAACGGACTCCTATCAATGACGGTCCGAAGCGCCGCCGAAAGTTTTAACTAACGTAACCCGTGTACCATAGCCGACAGTAGATTCTACTGACATCCGGTCTACGAAGCTTTCCATTATTGTCATTCCCATTCCGCTTCTTTCTAATTCAGGCCGAGAAGTATACATAGGCTGGCGTGCTTCTTCTACATCCTCAATACCAACTCCATCATCTTCAATTGATACGGTAACCCAATTTTCAAACAACGAACAATGGACACGAATTTCCCCTACTGTGTTTTCATAACCATGGATAATGGCGTTAGTTACAGCCTCAGATACTGCAGTTTTGAGTTCAGTTAATTCTTCAAGCGTTGGGTCAAGTGCTGTAACAAATGATGCTACTGCGATACGAGCAAGGGCTTCATTTTCTGATTTACTTGGAAAACGAAATTCCACATAGTTGTCTACCTCAACGGCTTGTTTAATAGATCCGCTCATGATGTTACGCCCCCTTTACAGCTTTTACTGCGGCTAACTCAGTTTCATAGACTGGCAGGATTTTAAGTAATCCAGACATGTCAAATAATTTTTGCAGCGGACTTGTAACTTCGCACAGTGCCATTTTGCCGCCTCGAGAAGAAACAGAACGATATCTGCCAAGAATGAGGCCAAGCCCAGAACTGTCCATGAACTGTATATCTGCAAAACAGAGTATAAGAGCCCTATAGTCGATTTCCTCTAATTTTGACTCAATATCATTTCTAATTTGCTCGACACCATGGTGATCTAATTCACCCATAAGCCTTACGATAAGAATTTCATCGACAACACGGGAATTGATTTCCAACATCAACTTCCCCTTTCTAGATAGTCTGCAAACTGTCTCGAAATCTACTTGACGATAAACAGATTTAGTCATTCCCAGGCAATTCCCTGCATGGAGACAAAACTAGTTCAAATATGAGCTTTTTCGACAATGGTATTTTTAAGACAAGGGACAAATTTCGTAGTAAAATAAAACAAACACTAACGGAGGAAATATTATGAACTCTCTTGGACAGAAAATTAAAAATTTACGGAAATCCAAAAAAATCACACAACAAGAATTGTGCTCTGGTTTGGTAACGCCAAGTATGATTAGCCAAATCGAGTCTGATCGTGCGACTCCATCAAGCCATCTGCTAGAAGAGATTGCAAAACGCCTAGGGGTTTCGGTCTCGTATTTTGCTCAAGATGTATCTGCAAAAACAGATCAAACTCAAATGTATAGAAAAGCAAAATCTTTTATGGACAATGAGCGATATGAGGAAGCACTGCCCTTGCTCCAAGCCGTCGCAACTCCTCTTGCACCACAATTTAAGGTAGAAGCAATCTATAACGATTTGGCGAATTGCTTTACGAAACTTGGGAGGCTGGAGGATGCAGCAAATATGTACGAAACCGTTATTCAGGCTGCATTTGAGCGAGAAGATATTCCACTCGCAGTTTACACCTATTTCAATCTAGGTCTTATTGAGAGGAAACGAAATCGTCTGACTATTGCAAGAATGTATTGGCAAAGGGCAGCTGCATTATTAAAGCGCTATTCAAATATTTCGATGCCTGTTGCACTGAAGATTCACACAAACCTTGGCAAGTTATATTTGGCCGAAAACCGTTATGATATTGCGTTTCGGTCTTATAAAGAAGCATCTGAATTGGCTATTCAATACGCTTCTTTACCGGATCTCGCTGT
>JAKADF010000009.1 GCA_021820805.1 Bacillota bacterium | reverse complement strand
CTGATTGGGGCAAGCGCTGTTTCGGGTCTCTACTGGTAAAGGCATAACGAGGTAAAAGAACTGTCGAATGCTGATTATGCTTTCGACAGTTCTGCTGTTTTTTTATCATTTGGCAAGAATAAGGTAATCACGGTTGCAATCATGGGCAAAAAAGCCAATATATCAAATACAACTGAAACGCCGAACGCATCTGAAACAGTGCCTAAAAGCTCAGCACCAATTCCTCCTGCTCCTACCCCAAGGCCAATTGTTAATCCAGATGCAAGAGCAAGATTTCTTGGTAAAAGCCCCTGACCATAAACCACCGTTACTGCAAAAGATGACAGTACACCAAACCCAAACAATATTAAAACAATGACTGCCAATATACCGTGAACATGTGGAAGTATCCATGCAAATGGGCTGGCAATCAACATTGAAAAAACGAGCAATCGTTTCTGTCCGATTTTATCAGACAGCATACCCCCGATAAATGTGCCGACCGCACCTGCAAACAGGAACAAGAAGTCTAACCATTCTGCTTTGCTAAGCGTCATGCGTGCAGAATAGAAGAACGGCAAGAATGCTGCAACTCCAATTTGACACCAAGACCGGAGCACAATGAATATGGTGAGTAAAAACATCCCGCCGACACGATTCTTTCCTTTTATATTTTTCTTTGCCTTCGTAATCATATCTACGCGGCCCTTATACCAAGGTAAAATCCGGACCGTTACTACTAACCCCGCTACTGCAATTATTAAAAACCACAAAAGGCCATGGTAGCCTGTTGATAACAGAAACAAAGGAACCATGAGCGGCCCGAATGCTTGACCAGCATTGCCTCCAACTTGAAAAATAGCTTGTGCAAGGCCTCGTGTCCCGCCGGATCCGAGACGAGTTCCACGAGCAGCTTCAGGATGAAATGCACCAGAACCCAGGCCAGACAAACCAATGAAAACCAAAATCCACGGAAAAGAAGGTGCAGTTCCAGTCATGGCAAGACCAAAACTGGACAAGAAGACGCCAAGCGGCAACAACCAAATAATCGGCTTTCTATCTGTCAGGAGTCCAAATACTGGCTGCATAACTGAAGAAGTGAGGTATGAAACAAAAACAATGAGTCCAACTTGGGTGTAGTTTAGATGAAAAGCTGCCTTATATAATGGCAACAAAGCTGGAACAATGCCCACCGTTACTAAATCATTCATTAAATGAGATGCACTAAACGACCAAACAACCTTCTTATTTAACTTATCTCCCCCGACATGGGACGGTACGGCAGCGTTTACGCCCATCCACGTCAACTCCAATCTCTCTAAAAATCATCTAGAGAGATAATATCATACCAGTAAATCACGTCTACGCAAATTGTCGGGAAAATAAGCCCTAATTCCAATTTGGGATTGAAGATAGAAAAGAGCTTCAAGGCAATCGCCCGTAATCAATTTAGAAACCGGCCGCCCGCTAGACGGGGCATGAAGTTTGGGACGATATGCATTCGTGTGTATAACGTCAACTGAGTGAACAGTCTGAACAGAGAATCCTGCCAAAATTGCCTTGACCTGTGCAAGGGGCGGAACAGCCAGAGCGTCTACTCCAATAGATTCCACGACTTGCCTTGTGATTGCATGCGGAATCGCGGTAAGAGATGCCACGCCTAAATCAGGCCTGTTGCATGCAAGATTGACGAACCGTTTAACAATAGACGGAGCGTCTGTCTGCGACTCTTTTGGTAAAACCTCATCAAGACTATTGAGTGCTACGTCGACCTTTTTCAGTGCGTCCATAAACTCTTTCATATCCGTTGGCTTCATTAAAATATCTGCATCTGTAATAAAGTACCCATTCGCTTTTAGTTTTGCACAGCCTATCGCTCGACCAACATCATGACCAACCGATTCATCATAGTGGAAAGATTTCACATGCTTTTGAGAAGCATGTTTGAATCTGATTTTTTCCGATCCGTTTTGTACAACAACAACCTGCCCGACCCCAGTCATGCTGAGAGATTCGACAACGTCCAGAAGGCTGTCTTCCCCTTGCGCGGGTACAACCGCAGCGATATGGGTCAGTTCTTCCACGCCAGTGTCATCAAAAGCAGGAATAAGTTCTCGTTTGCGATGCAAGTCCGTAAAACCCCCGCGTACACCTTTCTTTAAATGAATCAGATGAACAGCTTCTAAACAATCTCCAATGATTAAGTTCCTCATACGCTTTTGGTGGTCTTTTGATCTCATTGGATTCAATATGCCTACAGGAACATGAGCAACTGGTTCAATCCGATAAGAACCACTTAGCATTGCTGCTGCTTGAGCAACTGGCGGTACTGCAAACGCATATGCTCCAATTCCTTTAACGACCCTACGACTTAACGCATGAGGCACTGCTGTTAAACTGCATGCAGCTAAATCTGGTCTTTCTGCAAACAAATTGAGCGCATGTTTTGCAACAGCGGTAGGGTGCTGGAATCGCACAGTTTCTGGCAGCGGATAACGATTGAGTGCTATATCCACTCCTTTTTCGACTGCAAGCACAAATGGGTTTAGTTGGTTTGGATATATGCGTAAGTCTGCATCCAGCACAAGATAAATATCTCCTTTTGCTGCAGCAATGCCAATAGCCCGGCCAACATCTGGACCTAAAGGTTCTTCAAACTCGAGAACTCGCGCTCCGGCCCTTCTAGCCCTTCTTGCCGTGCTATCGCTGCAACCGTTCGCCACAACAATAACCTCAAAACAGTGCCGCCATTTTTTCAGGCGTGAAACCAGTGGCTGGATTTTGTTTGCTTCGTTTCGGGCTGCAATGATGATACTCGTTCGTTTCATACCAGGCTCCTTCTTTCACGCTCCATGAAAACAAGGCTACCCCATTTTATGAAACCCATCGGAAAACCGAGGAAGGCAAACGTCTGAAAAGTTCTCGTTTTGCATAAGAATGGTTATTTGGACGGTCAACTATTAAAATGGATATATAGCACTGAGTAAAAATTGGAGGGATACATACTTGACTAGCGCCAAACAATTTCTCGAGAGTTGGAATCGCCATCGTCTTGTTACAGTGGAATTGGTGGATTTGATTGGAGAGGAACACCTGAATTTTAAGCCATGGGATGGTGCCATGACCCTTGGCGAGTTGGTTATCCATATGATGACTTCTGGAACATGGTTTACAAGTGCTGTTACAAGCGGCGTACTCGGCAAACCTGGAGATAAACCAGAAATTTCTACAATGGCCGATTTGAAAAAATACGTACACGAAACTACAGATGCGACAAATGCAGTCCTTTCTTCCTTAACAGACGAACAAATGGATAAACTTATCGATGCGACAAAAGTATTCAAAGTAAACATGCCTGCGATAGTGCTTCTTTCTGCTATGCGAGATCATGAAATTCACCATAAAGGTCAATTATTTGTTTACGCTCGGATGACAGGGGTACAAAACCCGCCAATGTTCGTAAAACATTAATCATAATCTTCATGCTTCAACGGAAGCCCCATACGCATGATGGCCGACTGCAAGCCAGTCGGCTTTTTCTCTCTTCGCAAAATTTGATTACTTGAGTAAAAAGCATTTAATTTGTCGACTCTGAAATCAGGACAAGTTGTCAAATTGATGTATGATAAGTGTTGTCCGTGTACATAAAAGCAGTTTCCATCGTGAAGCTGCAAAATTCAAATTTATACCATGAGTATAAGGGGGCTTAGCCATGAGGTTTATTGATAACCAAGGAATAACGGATCCAAGGATTAATTTGGCCATTGAAGAATACATGCTTTACCATCTTGATTTAGATGATATGTACCTATTGTTCTATATCAATGAGCCGTCGATTATTATTGGCCGTAACCAAAATACATTCGAGGAAATCAACGTGGATTATGTTCGTGAGCATAATGTTCATGTGGTTCGGCGCCTGTCAGGCGGCGGTGCAGTATATCATGATTTAGGAAATTTGAATTTCAGCTTTCTTGCGAAGAGCAGCGAAGACAATTTCCGCGACTTCCGCAAATTTACGGAGCCCGTTGTGTCCGCACTCAAAAAGCTCGGTGTAGATGCAGAACTTACCGGCCGCAATGATATTCAGATTGGCGAAAAGAAAATATCCGGAAACGCCCAATTCTCTACCAAAGGGCGGATGTTTAGCCACGGCACCCTAATGTTTGATGTCAACTTAGATGAAGTCGCAAAAACGCTGCGTGTAAAACAAGATAAAATTGAATCAAAAGGGATTAAGTCTATTCGAAGCCGGGTTGCAAACATTCGTGATTACCTAGATAACAAGGATCTATCAATTTTAGAATTCCGTCGTATCCTGCTCGAAACGATTTTCGAAGGAGAGCAACCTATTCCAGAATACCACTTAACAGATAACGATTGGAAAGAAATTCACGAAATTTCGAAGAATCGGTATCAAAATTGGGACTGGAACTACGGAAAATCTCCCGAATTCAACGTACAACGCTCGAAACGGTTTCCGATTGGTTCTATTGATGTGCGCCTAAATGTAAAAAACGGAGTTATTGAAACATGCAAGATTTACGGTGACTTTTTTGGGCTTGGCGAAATTTCTGATGTTGAGAGCCGCATGGCAGGCACAAGATACGATAAGCCCGCTCTTGAAGAGTCACTTGCAGATATAGACATTAATCACTATTTCGGCAAAATTTCTTTAGAAGAGTTTATTGATTTAATTTACTAAGGAATGTACATAAAAAACCCTCCAACCGCCGACTTTAATGATGAGTCAGACCAAAGAGTTGGAGGAATCTTATGAAACAACCAGAATCAAGTCGTCAAAGCCAAAGCCCGCTCAGAGATGCACAAAACTCCGTAGATGCACTGGAAAACGCGGTTCATCAAGTTGAGTCCCACCCAACCGGTGAAATGGTTTGGCAAGCAGACAATGCTCTAGAGAGGGCAGAAAATGCTATGCGTGAGGCAGACGACGATTTGAACCAAAAAGCAGTACGGGAAACAAACGACAGGCTGCAAGATGCAAAGCAGACTTTAGAAAAAGAATACAGCCGTCTTTCTGAAGAATAGGCCTCTGAAATTAAGTGAATTTAAAGGACGCACCGTTTGGTGCGTCCTCTCTTGTCACTCTGCAATTACTCTTTTACCCTTACCCAAATATTTCAACGCAAATTCAACGCGGCAGCCGGTAAGGAACAGCGATTACCTTTACAGACTTACTTAAAACCAGCCACGCCATCAAGAGACTCCCCGTTTTATTATGCAAAAGTTTGTGCCACCATTTTTTCGTAATAAATTGCGGAACAACAACAGTTACATCTTCAGGATCATACCTGTCGAGCTCAAGATCCACGAATCTTTGAATACGCCTTGCTACGGAACGATATTGTGAACGGATGACAACTAAACGGATGCCAGAATTCAGTCGTTCCCATTGCACGCGTAACTTTCGCTCCGCCTCTGTTGCCTCTTCTTCACTATTATTCGCAATAACAGACACAGCGACAACATTTTTGAAATTTGCAACTGCGTATTCCAAAGCATGAACAGAGGATTTGTTCACAGAGGAAATTGGGACAAGCGTAATAGTTTCTCTGTCGAGCCGCAATGGTCGAGAAAAGTCATATTTCAGGTCAGCTCTGATTTGCTGATAATGGGACTGTATCTTGCTGAACATGATAATCATGATTGGTACGCACACAATAACGAGCCATGCTCCACTTGTAAATCGTGTGATTCCAAATATTAGACAGGCTCCGGCAGTAAGCGCCAATCCACAGGCACTTAAAATGGCACGAGACACAAAATTCCCTTCACGTTTCCGTATCGTGCGAACAACCATTCCAAGTTGTGACACGCTAAACGTGTAGAACACGGACACTCCGTAAAGCGGCATTAGACCGCTGACCTTAGCTCGAAAACCAATCGTTAAAATCAAAGAAATAAAAGTCAAAAACACGATTCCATTGCTGTAAACCAGCCTGTCTCCTGTATGCAATACCCAGCGCGGCATAAAGCCGTCACGAGCCATTGAAGACCACAGCGCGGGGCAGCCTGTAAAAGCCGTGTTCGCTGCAATAGCCAAAATACACATTGTGGAAACAGAGATAATAACCGTGACTATGTAACCAAAACCGTGAGTTCCAAATAGCAGCATTGATTCCTGGTTTATAAGCGGCACATCAGGATTATAAGTAATCCCATGAAGCATTGCTGTTCCTGACACGATTAGAAACAAAACGCTGAGCGTAACTACGAGTGCAAGCAGCAACTGTCGTGCTCGTTTGGGTGACGGTTCTTTAAAAACCGGCACAGAATTAGAAACTGCTTCTAAGCCTGTAAGAGCACTGCAACCGTTAGCAAACATCCTTAAGAAGAGAAACATGCCCATCCCCGTAACAGCATGCATTCCGACGACAGATGGTAAATGGATTGCTGCCGGGTTCATTACAGCCCTAACAACTGCTGCGACTCCGAGCAGCAGGATACAGCCGACAAAAACATATGTAAACGGTACAAATACGTTTGCCGATTCGTTGGTTCCACGCAGGTTGATAAGCATGATTAACAGGGTTAATACAACATTTGCAATAAGCTTATGATGGCCGATTAAAGGTATAACAGGGCCGATGGCATCGACGCCTGCAGCTATTGAGACTGCAACGGTCAAGGTATAACCAACAATCAATGTCGAAGCTGCCGACAGCCCCCAATACTTACCTAAGTCGTTTAGACCGATGGAATAAGCCCCACCGCCCTGTGGATAGTTGCGGATGATATTGCTGTATGCCAGAAACAAAAGGAAGGCAAGCCCGACAATAATAAGCGTACCGAGCATGGAAAAACCAAGGACATTCGAGATGTAATCTTTTGTGCTCGCCGCACCTATCAGAGCTACTAAGATAAGTTCCATCTGATCTGTGGCGTATGCAACACTAGATAAAGCATCTGGCGTCATAACCGCCATACCTTTGATGACACCGATCTTTGCGTGTTCGTGCTCTCTGGTTTTTAGAGGCCGACCGATTAGTAATCGCTTTAATGAAATTAACAACCTGTGGTCCTCCAATGTTTGGATATCATTATGTACATCGTACATTGTAAATGGTATGGCAAGCCTTGTAACCACTTTTCAAACAATAGTAGAAGTTTTTCCACGGAAAATTGTCTTATGTATATTGAAAATGACGTGCTAATTGAAATCAATCAGCACGTCATTTGTCCATGTCATTTGTTATGGTATTTTGTCCCTGCTATTTAATAATGGCTTTCTCGCTTGGTTTTCTAACTTCGTTTCGCATAATGGTGGACCAATTTATCCCCAAACACCTGCATAATTTCAACCATCACAACCATAAGTGCAGTTGTCAAAATCATAACATTAGTTTGGAACCGTTCGTATCCATACCGAACTGCCAAATCACCAAGTCCGCCTCCGCCGATAACACCAGACATTGCAGAATAACTAATGAGTGTCACCGCTGTAATGGTAATGCCCGCGATGAGACTGGCTCGTGCCTCAGGCAAAAGTACACGCCATACAATCGTCCATGTAGATGCACCCATCGCCTGTGCGGCTTCAATTACGCCATCGTCGACTTCCCGCAAGGCGGTTTCTGCAATCCGAGCAAAAAATGGCGCTGCACCGACTACGAGCGGCACGATTGCTGCATTCACCCCAATGGAAGTACCAACAAGCCACTCCGTAAAAGGAATAATCGCAATGAGCAAAATGATAAACGGCACTGAACGTACGATATTGACGATGACGCCAAGAACCCTGTATGCCCATCTATTTTCTATCAGATTGCCTTTTGACCATAGGAGCAAGAAGATGCCAATTGGCAGTCCAATTACAGCAGCCATTAAGGTAGATGCAAAAACCATGTAAATTGTTTCAAAGGTTGCCTGCCAGATTTCAGGCCAAATCACGTTAGCAAACATGATGACCATTCACCTCCACAACGCAACCTCTAGCCTTAAGTGCATCGACAACGCGATTTTGGCACCTATCCTGTCCATTCCATCCAACAGTGAGGCGACCATACGGTACATCTTTTAATAAATCAACGGTACCCTTCAAAATACTAAATGAGCATCCAGTTTCACTTGCGACTTCAGCAAGAACTGGCTTGTACGTCAAATCCCCCGCATAGGAGACTGTCAGTATAACCTCATAAGTGTTTATATTACTGTGGGCAGACAGTGCCGGTTCATCATCCCGAATCCCAAGCATTCCTCTTGTAACCTGGTGCAGAGGGTTTAAAAATACATCGGCAACCTTACCTTGCTCAACAATTTCCCCGCTTGCCATGACAGCCACCAAATCGCATGCACGCCGAACGACGGCCATTTCATGTGTAACAATTACGATGGTGAGCCCAAGTCTTTGGTTAATCTCCAGCAACAAATCTAAAATAGATTGAGTAGTCTCCGGGTCAAGCGCTGACGTTGCTTCATCACATAACAATACTTTCGGCTCATTTGCGAGCGCACGCGCAATCGCGACTCTCTGCTTCTGGCCGCCGGATAATTCGGCAGGATACTTCTTCTCATACCCAGACAATCCGACAAGCTCAAGCAGGGAGCTTACCCTATCTTTCATCTGCTTTTTCGACTGCTTTTCGAGTTTAAGCGGAAACGCAATATTATCTGCAACAGTAGCTGAATGGAGCAGGTGGAAGTGTTGAAAAATCATGCCAATCTTCCGCCGTTCCTGCTGCAGCTTTCTTTTATCCAACCGATTCAATTGCACGTTATCTACAAAAACGTCACCAGAAGTCGGAGATTCAAGTAGATTAATCATCCGAAGCAGCGTACTTTTTCCAGCACCGGAATATCCTATTAAGCCAAAGATTTTCCCGTCCGGAACAGTCAGATTTACACGCCGAACAGCCGAAATCTGCTGTTTACCTGAAACATAATCCTTGGATACTTCAAGAAGGCGAATCAAGTCCTACATTCCTTTCTATATCTTCAATTGTGAACTAGACTCTTTCAAACAAATAAAAAAAGCACCCGAGAAGGGCGCCAAGAAATGGCTCTTCTCTCATCTCCCGAACGCACACGCGTCCGCAGGAATTGGCACCGACTCATTCGGTCCGGTTGCCGGGCTTCACAGGGCCTGTCCCTCAGCCACTCTTGATGAGACACAATATGATTTGACAGCTGACAATGTACAAACGTACAGCCTAAAGGATTTTAATATAATTAATTGTATTTGACAAGCTATTGACAACATTTCTTTATCGATTTATAAATATACTTGTTGTTACGCGGTGAAATTGAATATGAACTCTCTTATCAAGAGAAGGCTGAGGGACAGGCCCTATGACGCCCGGCAACCGGCAATCGCACGGTGCTAACTCCTACGAAGACATTCGTTTTCGAGAGATGAGAGGGAATTGGGAATTTATGTTGCCCTCTTCCTTCTCGGAAGAGGGCTTTTCGTATACAGCTTCAAAGCAATTCAATCGTTCGCGTAATCAAAGACAAGTGGCGCTAGGAGAGGAGATAAATAAAAATGAAGTTTAAGCAATTTGCAAAAATCGTATCTTCGTTGTTACTAGGAGGCTCATTACTTGCTGGATGCGGAACAAGTAATGCTGCTACCAGCGCATCAAATACAACAAACGGCACCTCAGGTGCACAGAAAGAAACTGTTCTTACAGTTGGTGCTACACCAGTCCCGCACGCTGAGATTCTAAACTTTATCAAACCAATGTTGGCAAAGGAAGGAATTGACCTTAAGGTCGTACAGTTCACAGACTATATTCAGCCAAACCGTGCATTAGCTTCTGGACAATTGGATGCAAACTACTTTCAACACGTTCCTTATTTGAACGATTTCAATAAGAAAAACGGCACAAATTTAGTCCCAACTGTTGCCGTTCACTTTGAGCCGCTTGGTCTCTATCCAGGAAAAAGCAAGTCTTTGAAGAACATTCCAGATGGTGCAACCATCGCAGTTCCAAATGACACCACAAACGAAGCAAGAGCACTCTTGTTGCTCCAAGATACTGGACTAATTAAAGTAAAAGATCCGACGAGCTTGTCTGAAACGAAGTCAGACATCGTCTCAAACCCCCATCACATTCAGATTGAGGAAGTCGATGCAGCCGCAATTCCGCGTGTTGCCAAAGATATGAACTACGCAGTAATTAACGGTAACTATGCAGTCCAAGCAGGATTTAAAGTATCTGATGCACTTGCAATCGAAAAGGCAAATTCCTTAGCAGCAAAGACATTTGCGAATGTAATTGTTGTTCGTAAAGGAGAACAAAACAATCCTGCCATTAAAGCACTAGACAAAGCCATTACCTCACCAGCAGTGAAAAAGTTTATTGAACAACACTATGACGGCTCTGTGGTACCTGTATTTTAAGGAAACAACGCCTTTGTCTTTGGATCCCGTTTTCTTTCAGGTTTCTTAAACATTCGTCTAAGGAGTTGGCATTTTCGTGCCGACTCCTTTTTTGTTTGCGTACAATCGTCTACCCTAATTCGAGCCTCGGCGCGTACACTACACCACCCATAATCAGAAATGAAGGGTCGAGAGGCACGTGTTGGAACGGATTCGTGATGGAATTGACTATCTCGTAAACGAGGTACAAAAATATCAAAGCCAAGACGGCGCTTGGCGGCTTATTGCAGACAATGGTCCGATGACCGATGCGTATTTTATTATTCTTTATCGAGCACTAGGTTTATCCTCCCATGAGGATTTAATTGCGCGACTTGCAGAGAGGCTGCTTAGAATTCAGAATGAAGACGGGACTTGGTCTGTCTACCCCGATGAACCAACTATAAACATTTCGGCAACAATTGAAGCGTATTATGCATTAATTTGCTCTGGGTATATCCCCCAAAATGATATGCGTTTAGTGCGAACACAGTCCGCCTTAGAAACGATAAAAGCAATGGATAACAAAACAATTTTATCAAAACTGACTAAGTCCACTCGTGCATTTTTCGCAGGAATCGGGCAGCTGCCATGGCCAAAATACAACCTGCCAGCTGGAATTGTCCTAGCACCGCGGTGGTCACCTGTTCACTTTTATCGTTTCGTAGGTTACGCCAGGGCGCATATCGCTCCGGTTTTAATGGCATCCATGCTTGATGCGAATATCGCTTTAAACCCGCTTCCTGAATTATCCAGTCTCGTACCTATATTTGGAACACAAAGTGTACCAGAAACCAAACATAAAATGCTGAACCATATCATACCGAGAGCGAAGATTCTAGACCGCTTGGAACAATACCTTCTCTCTCAGATTGAAAAAAACGGTACGCTATGTGGTTACGCGAGCGCAACTTTTTTTATGATCATGGCACTTATAGCTCGCGGGTATAGTCCAGACGATCCGATTATCCTAAATGCCATAAATGGCATTGCTTCTTTTGCACACAATGAGGATGAGTTTAGCCATATTCAAAACGCAGATGCTGCCGTATGGAATACAGGGCTTATGAGTTATGTGCTACAGGCTGCTCTCACGCATCAAACGAGTAATTTATCTAGTAACAAACAAAATGAAAATGATGCGATTCGGCGGTCTTTGGACTATCTGTTGTCACAACAACAGATAGAAACGAGATACTTGCCTAATTTCATGACCAAGGAAAGGTATCCATATTCGTACACGAGGGACGTACCGAAGTCGCTGCCGAGCATGGCCCCTGGCGGGTGGGGATTCTCCCATGTGAACACACTCGTTCCAGATGTTGACGATACATGTGCCGCGTTGCGCGCTTTACACAGAGCGGCTAGGGCTAATTGGCACGGCAAAGAGGCAAAAGCATTTACCAAAGGCACCAAGTGGCTGTGGTCTATGCAAAACAGTGACGGCGGCTTTCCTGCATTCGAAAGAAATGTAGATAACAAATTCTTTACAAAGCTGCGGGTTGACGGGGCAGAGGGTGTTTTGACGGATCCATCATCTGCTGATTTGACTGGTCGAACACTCGAGTTTTTAGGAAACTATTGTTATCTGACAGCAGAACACCCGAAGATTAAAAGAGCTGTAAAATGGTTGCTTTCCCATCAGGAATCAAACGGATCGTGGAAAGGACGCTGGGGCATTTGCTATATTTATGGAACATGGGCAGCGATTACAGGACTTTGCGCTGTCGGTGTACCGAAAAGCCACCCACAATTGCAAAAGGCCCGCTCCTGGCTGCTCGCCATTCAGAAGCCCGACGGAGGTTTCGGGGAATCTTGTCAAAGTGATGCTTTAAGAAGGTATATACCCTTGCAACATAGTACAATCTCGCAAACAGCTTGGGCACTTGATGCACTTATTGCTGTATCGGATACACCTGATTTGCCGATTAACCGCGCGGCAGACTCAATTCTTAAGCAAATGAGCGATATTCGATGCGGCAAGGAAAAAGCGAGCCATTCCAGATACCCAACTGGGGGTGGCCTTCCCGGCAGTTTCTATATTCAGTACCATAGTTATAACTTTATTTGGCCGCTCCTTTCACTTAGCCATTACAAAAATAAATACGGGACTTGAAACTCTGCCCTTTTCCGTAAATCCGGAAACATCTTCAGTTTGCCCGTGCCAAGATAATCACCGTGCAGACGATACAGGCTCCGCCAAGCAGCCCCAATGGACTAAATGTTACATTCAAAAAAATAACACCAAGTGCCGCTGCCGCAAGCGGTTCAGCACACGCAAGCACGCTCGCATCTGCGGGCGAAATATATTTTAAACTCGATAAATATAAGTAAAAAGCGACAAGAGTACCAAACAGAACAACAAACATCACGAGCAGCCACGCGCTGACCGTACTCTGTCCGTGAAACTGCCACGGCGGTGTCGTAATCAAAAGCAAGACACTGCCAATCGTCATTGCCCAACCCACAATCGTTGCCGCTCCAAACCTGTCAATCAATTTTTTAGGATAAACCGTATAAAACGCTAAAGTAAATGCGGAAATAAGTCCCCAAATGAGTTCAGCAACTGATATAGATAAACCATGCAGATTCCCATTTGTCACGAGGAGCCCTGTCCCGGCAAAAGCCAACAGAACAGCAATTTGCTGTTTAGAGTTTGGAAACTTGCGAATACGCATTGCAATATAAATTGTAACAAGTACTGGTCCGAGATATTGAAGCAGTGTCGCCATCGCCGCATTACCAGCTGAAATTGCAACGATATACGAATACTGGACGCCAAGAAGCCCAACAACGCCAAATACAACCAGTTGAATTCCATCCCGTTTCTGTTTCCACACTGAAAAAACATGCTTCTTCCCTTGTGTTACAGATGCCATCACCAATAATAAGATTCCAGATATACTCATGCGCATCATGACGAGCCAGTCTGGACGAAAGCCATCTTGCTGAAGCAACACTTGTGCAGCACTGCCGGATGCTCCCCAGAACATGGCACCCATTATAACCATCCATATTCCTCTATATCGATATCTTTTCCCTGCCTGTACTGGCTCAAACTGCACTGAAGCTTTTACTTGTTGCATAACTCGGGAATTTCTCCTTCCATTACTCCATACAAAACCCGGTAATAACTGCAGTTTCGTTGATTTTAACATGGCCGCGCAACACATTCTTGTACCTATAAAGAAAAAGCTGCCTTTGCGATGAAACCTGGCGCAAAGGCAGCATGCAGAAAGTAAATACTGCAGATTGAGTTACTTATGTGCAGCTGGCTGATAAGTTCCCGGAGGGTTATTCATAGATATGGATAAACGGTTCCAACTATTAATCGTATTAATCATGAAAACAAGGTCAACATATTGTTTCTCGGTAAAATGCTTCCGTACCCTCTCATACAAGTCATCCGGCACGCGTGCTGTCGAGATAAGTGTCACAGCTTCTGTTAACTCAAGCGCTGCTCGTTCAGCATCACTGTAAAATGGCGATTCGCGCCATGCATTCAGACAATAGATGCGCTGCTCTGTTTCCCCGATGGACCGTGCATCCTTTGTATGCATATCTAGGCAAAACGCGCATCCATTGATTTGTGACGCGCGGATTTTAACTAATTCAACCAGCAACGGATCAAACCCTGTTGTTTTTGCATACGCCTCAAACTGAAGCATAATCTTATATGCCTCTGGCGCAACCTGAGCCGCATTAATGCGTGGTTCCATAAAGACACTCCCTTTTACGGTTTCTTTCTGCTCATTTGTTCAACTTAGGTTTCTTACACCTTTCTTTATTCTAGCAATGTTACCAACGAAAAGTAAGTTCAAATCCGGAGAAGCGCTTCAGCTAATTCGAATCTGCGGCCAACAATAAACGGCCATTCATACTTGGTATATGCTCTTGCCTTTGCATCCCTCTGACGGCGAACCATCGGAACAAGTGACTTTAAATCGTCTGTTTCAAACGACAATACCCATTCAAAATCGCCAAGACCAAACGCGTACACATTGTTTGTCCGAACATCAGGGTATTCACGTCCAAAATTGCCGTGTTCTTTCAGCAATTCTTGTCTCTCTTCTGCGGGGAGCAGATACCACTCAGGTGTGCGAATAAACGGATAGAAACATAGGTATTTCTTTGGTGCTACGCCGCGCATAAAAGCAGGAATATGTGCTCGATTGAACTCTGCCTGCATGGTCATGCCTGCAAACGCGTACGGCGTATCAACAGCAAGTCCCAATGTCGTCTGGCGTAAATTAAGCTGTAAATCCTGAATATCATCAAACTCAAGACCATACATCCATAAAAGCAAATCTGTGTCGGCGCGAAACCCTTGGGTCAAGTAAGCACCTCGAAGGGTTACTTTATCCTTATATTGTTCAAATACTGATGCAAATTCATCGTTTGCTTTATGTCTTTCATCTTGACTCATTTTCCGAACACGATCAGTTATTTTAATAGCTAGGTGCCCTGTAAATTGATGCTCCATAATTTAATTCCTCCTCATTTCTAAATGCAAGTAACAAGGTGACTACATGCGCCGGCTAAACTTCATAGAGATTTCAACTGGATAGTGGTCGTTGCCGCTTGTAAGCACAAATTTCAAATCTGCTTCACCGCCGCCTGACGTCCACTGTGCTTTTGCCATGGATGTTTCAACGACAACTGGAAGAACCAATCCGCCTATGTGCAGAATTGAAGCTTGAACCCTTTCGGATACAAATTCATGCGCCCAACGAATAATTCCAGTCCTATCAAGGGTTACCCCATCTTCACTTAGGTATAACTTAGTATCAACCATACCAACGACCCTCGGTGACCCCGCAATATATCCTTCCTCATCCACATCAAAAGATGGCAGTATGAGAATGTTTTTCCCCTTTTTTTGCTTCCACATAGCCTGTGTATATGTATGCGTGCCCTCAAAAGCTTTTATCATTCCTGGAGCTTGTCCTTTTTGCGTCCAATGTACATCGACCGATGCTGTAAAACTTTCACTTGTCGTTTCCATTACCCTGCTCCTTCTCCCATATGCCAAAATAACTTACAGGACTGCGGCTCTTGACATAACACCATCATATATACCGCGAATGTAATGGGTATTTTGGAAATACTCATCCATATCGACGGGTAAATGAAGAGAAAATCCGGATAGATATCCTTCAATATAGTTCGGGTCAAACGTTTCCTCTACCAACTTGCGCCAAGCTGCTTCATCCTTTGGATGGTGTTGCTGCATAATAAATGCACCAAGCGGGGACGCGAATTCACTTGTCAATATGTCATCTTCTGTGGGTTTAAGTCCAGTATCCTCATATGCATCAAACGCGTCTCCAGGGTTAACATGGCCGCCAATCGGAATACTAAAGATATCCCATCCGCGAGCCTTTGCTGATTGGACAATTTCATTCACCTTTTGCATAGCTTCTTGGTCAGATTCATATTTTACTGTTTTTATCTTCATCATAAACACCTCCACACGGGCTTCCATTTCTATTTAGTGCTATTTACAAGTCCGGTTTTGCTTGTGAGCCAAATCACGTGAAGCAAAAGTGGTGACTGTTACACTTCTATTGATGATTGATGAGGTCCTCCATACATCGATAGAACAAGAGTGTTACCAGATAATACAGAGGAAGTGATTACATGCGGATCCCAAACTTTAATACAGACGAAGGTGCACTCCTCTACGCGAACACAATTGGGCAACTGATATCTCCCCGAGTTGCGGATGAAGTGATGCATTTACTTGATGAATTCATAACCGATAACGTACAAACTATTTTGGATGCCGGATGCGGCCCCGGAACAGTCTCACTCTATCTTGCTTCAAAATATCCAGATCGACAAGTATATGGCATTGATGCATCCGCAGCAATGATAGCACAATGCAAACAAAAGGCAGAGGAACGTGGGCTGACAAACACAAAATTTGAAACGATGAAAGTCGATAATCTTGACTTTGGTAAACAAAAGTTCGACTTAGTCGTATGTAACCTTGCGTTTCCATTCTTCAGCGATCCGGTTCATAACATGCAGCAAGTATTCAATGTTCTGCGCCCTAGCGGCGTAGTCTGCTTCAGCGTGATTGGAAAAGATACTTGGAAAGAGTTTTTCGATGTCGCTGAAGGTGCATTTGGCGATATGGTCAAAATGGCCCGACCATTTTTACTCAAATTTGCGAAGGCTGAACAATTACCATCATCGCTAGAACTCGCAGGGTTTAATAACCTCAAACTTCACAATAAGTATATTCCATTTGAATTCAAAATCGGATCGGAAGTGCTTGCTTTTTTCAGCAACCTTTTCTCCCTTCTCGCTTTTACCCCTATTGAAATGAGGGAAGAACTGACGTCTGCAATCGACAAAACATTTCCAGACGGGTTTAAGATGCATTACCATGCTTTAATTGCGACAGCGACAAAACCGGCAGAATAAGAAACAAAGAAAGAGAGAGCGGCTCATTGTCTGCTCTCTCTTCTTTACTTAATTACTTTGCTTCCGTATTACACATGCGCGAGGTCGCGTTCTTTAACTTCTCGCTCGACTGCTTTCTTGTCATCTTCGCTTAAGAGCCGTCCAGCCATCGGGAACAAATGATTATCTTCTTTCCCGATGTGGTTCCACAACAACTCAATCAAGTTTTGCATTTGCGTCTCAAGCGGAGTTTGTGCGCTCTTGTCTGAATGATATCGATCAACTAAATCTGAAACAGAACCGAACACCTGGCGGATTTTCTCGTGCTCTTGGAGCAGTCTCGGGACAGGGCCAACATCTGCACCGCCAAGCACCTTATTAAGCCGCGGGAATAGAATTTCTTCCTCGTATACGAAGTGACGGTTCAACTCTTCTCCTACAAGGCTAAGCGCATCCTTGTAAACGCCAATATCGAATACCTTCTTTGCTGCATCTAAAGCCCGACAGACCTCCACATGGTCCTCAATGAAACAACGCAGTTCAGGGGCTACTTTATCAAGCAAATCCGGCTGGTCGAAAGCAGTTGTGTGTTTGAGACCTGCACCTTCTCCTGGAGCAGCATCAGAAGCTGCGCTTGGGTCTGGTATTAGATTTAAGATAAGCGTACTTTTCTCAATCGCTTCAATTGCATGTTCATTGAGCGGCTCAACAACAGCCATTTCAGATGCCTTCAGTTCATGAACCTCACCATTCACCGTAAATTTAATCCGGCCAGTAAGGACAATTAAATTCAAGGTGTGTTTGGCTACGTGCTTTGTAAGACCCTGCCCTGGCTCAAAAGAGGCTTGAACAACACGGGCTTCTCCCAAAGCAAACAGGCTTTGGACGGACCTTTCTTTAAACTCTAAAGAAAACTTTTGCATAAACAAAATCCTCCTTTAGGACCGTCGAAATTCGACTCGGATGCAGATTCGACTTGGATCTCTCGTTTGCATGATTGATTTTTACGCTACCTGTTCTTTGGAACTCTTAAATCTTCTGGAATCTTACGCAAGTCAAGCACATACAGCATCTGACATGCAAAAATGATAATCGCAATTGCAAGAAATATGCATCCGACAACAGCTCCAATGGTTAATTGAAACTCAACGGACGCGACCACGACAAAGAGGCCAATGATGAACGGAACATACGCGTACGTACTCTTGCGTAAATCTAGCAAATCAGCCATCAAGCGTACTTTTGTTTGCCCAGCCTTAGGCCCATATCGATTCGTCCATATTAAGAATGGGACAATTTTGTACGCATAATTCATGATGGTAAATGCAATCAGCCCAAGCAGATAAAATGTTACAAGACTCTGCCATTCATTTATGCTTGCATGTAGTCCTGCCAGAATGGCTAACAGTAAGCAGCCGAGTCCGCCAAGGCCGAATGATACAAACAACATACGAATTGGATATTCAGGTTTTTTACGCATCCGTTTCTTATAAATTTCACGAATGTCCCATATCTCAATACAAAAGCCTGCTGCGGCTGCCAAACCCCCGATAACAAACAGCCATGTGCTGTTAATCCAAAAGTTCAGCCATGATCCAATGATGCAAATCCAGAGAGCGCCATGCAGAAGGCCGAACGTATACTTCTGACGATGAACAGCAAATCCGTGCGCAAGTGTAAACATAGGCAATAGTTTATACGAGAAGCCAATCACTAAAAATGTAAAGAAACCGCCAACCGCTAACAAGATGTGTGTTGCAAGCAAATGAGTCTGCAGTGCGGTCATTCGCGGAACAGAGAAAGAGAGAATCAACAGCCAAACATCTGTAATTGCTAACATCAGATATACATGTGCTGATATGACAAATCCGCGCATGGCTCCTTTAACTGTTGACTTCCCTACAGACACAATTACCAAAACCGAATAGATATACAGTGCAATCGTCACTAGTGTGCCAAATATCAAAAGCCCTAATGTCCACCATATATCCATCGAGATCCAAAGACCGATTACACCAGTGATATACAGCCAATAATTCAATTTAGCAGTTGTCACTGAACGAATCGGGGTCAAGAAAGCAACGGTTGAAAGTTGATAGACCGCACCCATTACAAATGACAAAAGTACACCAAGCGTCAGCAAATGAGTGAGTGCAATGACTGCCGGCATCAACGCAATACCCATTCCAAGCGGCCTTGATTGAATGACGAGGTCTACTGCAAATAACAGATAACCAATCATTCCAGTAAGCATGTAACGAAGCGGCAAGGAAAACGGAGGTGCGTGACTTGTATTAGTACCACCGACCATTGGTATTCACCTCCATTTTGTTAAAAACCCAAGTACATGGTAATCCAGCGGTTTTAACTAGTAGTGTGACCTAAGACACAATCCAATATAAAAGATGGGAGTAACCTGTGGTACACAAGGATACAATGCATGAATGAGGAGGTTTTTTGAATGAGTGAATTTGCAAAGACGATAAACGCTACAGAATATCCACCACATCTAAAACACAAGGTAATTTTCGAAACCTTTGAAAGTCTGCAACCTGGTGAAGCAATGCTTTTAGTTAACGATCACGACCCAGTACCGCTTCGCTACCAATTTGAATTGGAGCATCCAGGCACATTCACATGGGAATATGTCGAACAAGGTCCGACAACTTTCCAAGTGAAGATTGCGCGTAATGCCAAATGACAATTCGTGTGACATGGCTGCCAGTTGGCCATATCATGCACGCTTATCGCAGGGTTTTTGTTGTTCATAGAGACGAGACTCTGTGGCATGTCGTGAATATCATGCCGATGACATATGAGGCTGTATTTAAGACACAACAAATTGCGGGTGCTGACAAGGTCAAAGACCCGTCGTTGTGGTGGGGCCTGTCCTTCCTGGTCAAACTCTTGAATGATGAAGAGAAATCATTCGAAAAGGACGACGATGGATACTTACAAATCCGACCGGAGCAGCTAACACAAGATGATCTCCTCTCAATTGAAGAGTATCAGGATGCTGTTCGAAACGGACAGTTCATGTTAGAATTGTGACATATATATTTGAAACAGGGGCGAAAACGCCCCTGTTTCAAATATG
>JAKADF010000389.1 GCA_021820805.1 Bacillota bacterium | reverse complement strand
ATCAATGAGCCTGAGGCTCATTGATGCTAGAGCAGCAAAACGGTACTTGGGAGAAGTTGAACCGATGGACAAGACACCGGGTCATATTCCGACTGCAGCGAATGCTCCTTGGCAGGAAGGCATCAATGAATCGGGCTTTTGGAGGGCACCTGATTTGCAACGCAAGAGGTTTGAAAATCTTGTATCAGAAAAAGGTGATACAATCGTTTATTGTGGATCCGGTGTCACTGCATGCGCCGACCTGTTTGCGATGGAACTGGCAGGAATAAAAGGCGCAAAGCTATATCCTGGCAGTTGGAGCGATTGGATTTCCTATCCTGATTCTCCAGTAGCAACGGGGGAAGAAAAGAAATAGGTTTTATTTTCCGTATATTGCATTAAGATACAATGATCAGCGATGTATCCAATAAAGGATGTGAGAAAATTGCTAGAGCAAACAATCGTTAATTTTCGAGAATATGTTCGAAAAATGATGCATTACGGGGAAGCGTTAGCTCTGATGCAGTGGGATCTTCGCACAGGAGCGCCCAAAAAGGGGCATGCCTTGCGAGCTGAATCTATGGGAACGATCTCTAGTAAAATATTCGATATGAGTACGTCTCCCGTAATGGAAAATTTTCTGGCAGAGCTTTCCGACGAGTCCGTGACAAACGAGTTAGATGAAGTAAATCGTGCATTGGTTCGGGTTTTAAAGCGTGAATTTGGTCGTAGTAAAAAGATTCCGGCAGACCGTTTTGAAGCATATGTGGTTTTGGCATCTCAAGCAGAATCTGTATGGGCTGATGCAAAAGAAACATCCGATTTTTCCACATTTGAACCATATTTAGAAAAAATTGTTGCAATGAAACGGGAGTTTATCGATTACTGGGGATATAATGAAAATAAGTATGATACCTTGTTAGACCAATATGAGCCTACGCTCACCGTAAGAAAAGTTGATCAAATTTTTAAAGACTTGCGTCGTGAAACAGTTGAATTGGTGCAAGCAATTTCAGAGCGCGGAAGACAAGTAGATTTGAAACCATTTTCCCGTTCTTTTCCGATTCAAAAACAGCGTGAATTTAGCACGCTGTTATTGAATCGAATCGGCTATGATTTTGCAGCAGGCCGCATTGATGAAACAGTTCATCCATTCCAAACAACTATTAATCGTTATGACGCGCGTGTCACAACACACTATTATGAAAATGATTTTCTGTCTGCCATCTTTTCAACAATTCATGAAGGCGGTCATGCATTATACGAGCAAGGTGTATCACCTCGGCTAATCGGAACACCGTTGTCAGGCGGCACATCCATGGGCATTCATGAATCACAGTCTCGATTCTTTGAAAATATTATTGGTCGTTCAATTGAATTCTGGGAGTACAATTATCCTGATTTAGTGAAATATTTCCCTGACCAACTCGCTGATGTTTCACTTTCAGATTTTTACAAAGCGATAAACGATGTTAAACCATCCTTAATCCGTATCGAAGCAGATGAAGTTACGTATAATTTGCATATAATGATTCGGTATGAAATTGAAAAAGGTTTAATAAATAATGAACTTCAAGTTTCAGATTTACCGGGTGTTTGGAATGAGAAAATGAAAGATTATCTTGGAGTTGTACCGCAGGATGATGCACACGGAGTGCTGCAAGATGTGCATTGGTCTGGCGGCGATTTTGGTTACTTCCCATCCTATTCCCTTGGCAATATATATTCAGCCCAATTTGCACATAAAATGGCTGAAGAAATTCCTAGTTTAAAAGATCACATTCGCCGTGGAGAGCTTAGTGTAATTAAGCAGTGGTTAAATGATAAAATTCACGTTTATGGCGGAACGCTAGATCCGGCCGAAATTCTAAAGAAAGTAACAGGCGAAGAAATTGACAGCAAGTATTTGGTCTCTTATTTTAAAGAGAAGTATTCGGCTTTGTATCAGCTCTAGTGAACTCTATGAGTGGTAGATAATTTTAGACGATACACTGCCACAAGAAATGGATTAGGTGTATATGAGTAAATTGAATCGAATTAAGTCATTCATGAGTAGTGGGTGGTTTATAGCTTCAATTGTGTCATTATCTTATTTGTTGGCATTTATGCAACGGACTGGGCCAGGTGTTATTGCAAATCATTTACAAACTGAGTTTCATGTGTCGAGTGCAGTGCTCGGCACTATGACGAGTATTCAATATTTGTTGTATATGATTTTACAAGTCCCAGTTGGCTTGTTTGGCGATAGATTCGGCCCAGAGAAACTTCTTGTAACAGGTGTATTTCTTGATGGAGCAGGAACGTTAATATTTGCTGACAGCCATGGCTTTATGGCTCTTCTTGCAGGACGCGCCATTGTTGGTATTGGAGATGCTTTAATTTATGTCAATATCGTTTTAATTTTGGGCAAGCGGTTTGCGCCACGCGTATTTGGTTCGTTACTTGGGATTGTTGGCACATCTGGCAATGTTGGTGCAGTACTTACAACATTGCCTTTTGCGGCCTGGACTGAAGCCGAGGGATGGCGGATTCCATTTTCAATTTTAGGAATTATATTGATTTTTATTTCAATCGTTGACTTGGTATCACTGCATGTCAAACCAGAATTAACAGAGCCTATAGAAACGACGGTTCGTGTGAACACAAAGAAAAAACCTACAAAAGAAATACTTTCTTTAATGCTTAGAGATCGAAATTCATGGGCCACGTTTGCATGCCATTTTGGTATATGCGGCACTTATATTGGTTTTGTCAGTTTGTGGGCGGTGCCCTATTTTCTGAATGTCTACCATGTTAGTCAAACAGGTTCAACTGTATTTACGCTCGCTGCATTCATAGGAGCAGTGCTTGGCGGACCGATTTCGGGAGCCGTTTCAGATAAAATGGGTTCAAGACGTATTCCTTATATTTTCATGCAAGCTATAGCGACAGCTGCGTGGGCTACCGTTCCGATTTGCCTTGGCGCACCCCCCATCTGGCTGGCATATATCCTTATGTTTGCTCTTGGATTCGCTGCAGGGGGATGCATACTCAGCTTTGCCGTAATTCGAGACCAGGTTCCTGACGAGCGTGCTGGTGTCGTTTCCGGTTTCGCGAATACTGGCGGTTTTTTGAGTGCTGTCCTTTTACCAGTACTGTTTGGATTTGTGATGGACTGGTTATCTCCTCTCTCTACACATGGAGGAGAGGTACCAAGTACTGTTTATATTGCTGCGTTTGTGGTACCTACTGTGTTTAGTCTTGTTGGCTTGTTTGGTAGCTTTGCTATTGTGGAACCAAATCAGAAACGAAAAGAGGCCTTATCATGAAAGGCGCAATAAACTGGTTTGCACGAAACGATGAAGAAACGTCAAATCTGCAAGTTATAACTGAGTTGTCCAAAAAGTTTTCAGAACGTGCAGAGACTCATGATGTAGATGCGTCGTTTCCTTACGAAAATATTTCGGAGCTTCGTGAATGTGGGTATGTAACTTGGACAGTTCCAAAAATTTATGGCGGTAAAGAGATTTCTTTATACGAGTTCTTATTATGTCAGGAACAATTAGCTCGCGGCGATGGTTCGACTGCTTTAGCCATTGGATGGCACGTTGGTATGATTCTAAATCTCCGTGAGTCGAAGGCGTTTATTCATTCTTTATTCGAGAAAATCTGCAAGGAAGTTATTAATCGCGGCGCACTTATCAATAGTTGTGCCAGCGAGCCTGTTACAGGGAGCCCAAGCCGCGGTGGAAGACCAAGTACTACCGCAGTTTTAGCAGAGGGCGGGTATATCATTAATGGGCGAAAGACATTTAGCACATTGAGCCCTGCTCTTGACTTTATATTAACAACTGCTGGAGTCGAAGGGTCAGAACTCGTCGGGGAGTTTCTGCTGACTCGTGATGATATTGAAATCGTTGAGACTTGGAACACGCTTGGTATGCGGGCAACAGGCAGCCATGATATCGTCCTGAAAGATGTGTTTGTACCAAATGAGCGAGTCGTTTCATTATTGAAGCCGGGCGAGAAATCGAAGCGTCAAAACGATGGCGGAGGATGGATGCTGCACATCCCTGCTTGTTATTTAGGGATTGCTCTTGCAGCCCGTGATTTTGCAGTTCGGTAT
>JAKADF010000388.1 GCA_021820805.1 Bacillota bacterium | reverse complement strand
GCAACAACATGGTTAACACGTATATTGCTCACGCATATAATCTGAAACCGTATAGAATCAAAACCATTTGTTTCAAAACACACAAAAAAGGACAAAAAGGCCCCAAGGGGCCTCTAAACCTCTCTTGCAAAACCTACGAAGTCAACAGACTAATGGGTTAATAAATGATAATCTCTCTTAAATCAGTAAGTAAATACCATTAAACGGAATTGCAGACGTGTTCCAAGTGTAGAAGAACGAATTAGTATTTTTTTATTGATAAAACAAGGCGAAACGGTATGTCGTACAACGGATAGAAATTAACTATTTAATTTCTATTAAAAACAACTAACTTCATTTCTGTCATTTCTTCTACAGCGTACTTTACACCTTCACGTCCTATACCACTTTCCTTAACACCGCCATAGGGCATCTGGTCTACACGAAACGTTGGGATATCATTAATCATAACGCCGCCAACTTGTAATTCCTCTGCAGCCATCATAGCAGTATGCACATTCTCTGTATAGATTCCCGCCTGTAATCCGTATCGCGAGTCATTAACATACTCGATGGCTTCTGAAACAGATTTGACCCGATTAATAATCACAATCGGTGCAAAGACTTCGTTGCATGATACTTTCAATGATGAGTCAGCATCTAAAATTACAGTTGGCTGCAGAATACTTCCATTTGCTTTACCGCCAGATACAATCCTTGCACCACCACGTTTCGCTTCTTCAATCCAACTAAGTGCACGGTCGACATCCTTACTTGAAATAAGGGCAGAGATGTCAGTATTATCATCCAGTGGGTCTCCAATATTTAATTCTTCGGTAGCTTGAACAAACTTATTAACAAATTCATTAAATATTTCATCTTGAACGTACACCCGTTGCAGCGATATGCAAACTTGGCCTTGATAAGCGAAAGCACCAGACACACATCTAGGAACAACCTTATCTAAATCGACGCCTTTATCGACAATGACCGCAGAATTCGAGCCGAGTTCCAGTGTCACACGTTTTAGTCCAGCTTTGTTCCGAATACCAATTCCAACTTCCGGGCTGCCAGTGAACGTAATCATATGGATTCTCGGATCTTTTACTATTTTCTCTCCGACAATCGATCCCCGTCCGGTTACAACATTTAATACTCCTGCAGGAAGGCCCGCTTCTTGGAACAATTCAGCAATCAAAAACGCAGATAAAGGCGTCTGAGTTGCGGGTTTCAGAACAATCGTGTTTCCAGAAGCAATAGCGGGGCCAACCTTATGTGCTACCAAATTGAGTGGAAAATTGAATGGCGTTATCGCACCGATGACACCAAGCGGGTAACGGACCGTGTATGCACGCCTACCTACGCCACCTGGTGCTGCATCAAGGGAAAAAGCCTCTCCATGTATTCTTTTTGCTTCTTCCGCAGAAAGCTTATAAGTTTGAAGAGCGCGTGCCACTTCACCCTTTGCCCATTTCATTGGTTTAGCAGCCTCTTTTGCTATTATCCTTGCTGCTCTGTCCGACTGAGCTTCAAGCAGTTTACAAAACTTCTCTAAAATTGACGCCCGTTGATGCGCAGGCATTTTAGCTATCGCCATACGAGCAGCATCCGCTGCCCGTATGGCCTGCTCAACTTCTTCGTTTGTTGCTTCTGGTACTTGCGCGAGAACTTCTCCACTAAATGGTGATTGAAGCGTCACATAGTTTTGCGCGTCAACCCATTCTCCATTAATAAATAGCTTTTTCTTCAAATTTATACTCACCTTTCCAATATTTAAAGTAGAGTAGAAAATCATAAACTCTTAATCTTTCATGCAAAAACAGAATCAAAGGCAATTTCAATCGCATCAAGTGCCTCATCCAACTGGTCATCTGTAATAACTAGAGGACATAATGTGCGAATCACGTTACTGTAAAGTCCAGCGCTAAGTACAATTACGCCATGCTTGTAACACGCCTCAATAATCTGCGTTGTTGTAATTTTGTCTGGTTCTTTAGACCGTCTATCCTTAACAATTTCCACTGCACACATAGCTCCTAGACCACGAACATCGCCAATGCATCTATATTTTTCCTTCAAGGCATTAAAACGAGAGATAATCTTTTCACCAATCACATTCGCTCTGCTTGCCAAGTTTTCTGATTCCATCAATTTAATGACTTCTAACGCTGCCACGCAACCGAGTGGACTTCCACCATACGTGCCTCCAATTTCCCCTGGGCCCGCAGCATCCATAATCTCGGCACGCCCTGTTACCGCGCTTATAGGTACTCCCGCAGCAATCGATTTCGACATAGTCATTATGTCAGGAACGAGGCCATGATGTTCACAAGCAAACATCTTTCCGGTTCTACCAAAACCGGTCTGAATTTCATCCGCAATAAATAAAATTCCATGTTTATCGCAAATTTCTCTCACACCTTGCACGAACCTAGAAGATGGGATAACAAACCCGCCCTCACCTTGTACGAGTTCCATTACAATTGCAGCAACATCCTCCGCGGGTACTTCTGACTGAAAGAATTCATCAAATTGCTTAAGAATCTGAGTATCCAGTTCTTCTTTTGAAGCACCAAATGGTGCGCGATAATAATATGGATAACGCATTTTATAAGTATCTGGTGCAAAAGGTCCAAATTGATATTTATATGGTTTGACTTTACTTGTTAAAGACATAGTGAGTAATGTTCTGCCATGAAATCCCCTGTCAAAAGAAATAATAGCCTTTCGCCCAGTGAATTTGCGTGCAATTTTAACCGCATTTTCAACCGCCTCTGCACCACTGTTTAAGAAAAATGTTTTTTTTGCGTGACTTCCTGGCGTGATTTGATTCAATTTTTTTGCTAACTGAATGTACGGTTCATACATCATGACATTAAACTGTGGATGGATGTACTTCTCCACCTGTTCTTTCAATGCAGCAATTACATTTTCTGGACAATGGCCCGCATTCAAAGTTCCAATAGCGCCCGCAAAATCTATGAACGTGTTGTCGTCAATATCAGTTATGAGCGCACCGTTCGCTTTCTTTGCAAAACTTGGAACCGTATTTGAGACACCCCGCGGCACATTATTTTTTCTTTCTTCTAATAAAACTCGTGCTTTGGGACCAGGCACCTCCGTTTTTAAATCGATATACTTCTGCTTTATTGTTCGCATTTCTTCTCCCCCTAAATAGCAGTGACTTCTGCAAGTTCCCTGTACTTGCCTTGATAGAAAATCAAGGGATCGCCTTCTGACATTTCGACGTGTTCAACATGGCCAAGAAATATGGTATGGTCTCCTGCTTCAACCGTATTTGCGACTGTGCACACAATAGATACAAGTGCGCCCTGCAGAGTGGGGGATGCGGAACTTGACTTAAATTCAACATCCGGAACTTCCTCAATAAATTGATTTGCAAAATGTCGTGACAAGGCTTCCTGATGTCTCGGTAATATGTTCACACTGAATGTCCCAGTATCGTGTATCATTTTCAACATTTTCGCTCGGCTGTCGATACATACGAGTATAAGTGGTGGATCAAGCGAGACGGACGTTACCGCATTGGCCGTCATCGCATGAATGTCATCGCTTTGCCCTGAAACAATGACAGTTACGCCCGTTGCAAAATGCCCCATTGCCGTCCGGAATTTTTTTGCATCTACCATTCCATTCATACAAACTCCTCCTAGTTGTATGGATCTCGTTTTTGACATCTAATTTGTGTAACAATAAATCCATTCATCAATTTTAGTAATGTTCATATCGAGCGTTGCACGATCTATGCTCATGATTTGCCCGTTTTGCATCTTTGGCCAATCCGCTACCGCATGCCATTGACTGGAAGCAACCACAATATGTCCATCTGACACTTTATAATGAACGTCGTACATATCAGGTTCTTCGACTGCAAAATGCGAATTAGGGTCATAAGCACATACGATAAAGAGCTTTTCTTTCGTCAGCAGAATAAAATTCAAGCCGGTGAACGAGTATCCATTTTGAATCTCCAAAAGAGTTTTTCGAATAGCCTCTTCCATATTTTTCGACTGTTCAGAAAATGTAAGCAATGCATGAAACATATACTCACTGTCCGTTGTTCCTTCAAGCTCTCGATAGTGAGGTGAAAGATC
>JAKADF010000387.1 GCA_021820805.1 Bacillota bacterium | reverse complement strand
AGCCTTTAGCTTTTGCAGGAAAAGTAAAAAGTGCATTAAACGTTTTAAAACCGGGTAACAACCTCACGATAAGTACAAAAGTTGACCCTCTTTGCAAACAATTCGCAAAGATTCTCGGAGGTGCGCCAGCCATTATCAATGGTGTTTGTACGGCAACCCGATCACGTTTGAACCTTCATCCTACTATTTTAGGCAGAAGTTCAAAATCGTTTTTAACAATCCCGCAGGCATATTCCTTCGAGTCTGTGGATTCAAGCGGAAAAGCGCTGTGTCTTGGGGAAACTGTTCTTCTGCAAACTGAAACTCAGGCATTTATTTCAAAACTGCGCAGTCATGGCATTAAGGTTACCGCGCTTCACAATCACTGGTTGTTTGACAATCCAAGACTTATGTACTGCCATTTTGAATCAATAGATAAACCACTCGCGTTTGCAACAAAGGTAAAAGACGCCCTCCGAGTGCTGAAATAATACTTGGTAAGCCCCGGTAAATTTAAATTTAGAAGTGACCCCTTTTTGACAGCAAGGGGTCTTTTGTTTGCCGATTTATATCTTAATATTAGGACTCAATGCATGACCTTAAGGCTCGGAAATCGAATATTGCAGGTGCTTTTAGGGAATAGTTTAGTGCAAACAGTAAGCTATAGAGAAAAAGATCTGGCTTTTGGAGGCGATTCCTTTCGTGCATACAGCAGAAACGCCTTTCGACCGCATCGGCGGAGAGGCAAAGATGAATGATTTTGTCGGTGATTTCTTAAACCGTATCGAGGAAAACGGGAATTTAAATGCTCATTTTGCAGGAAGAACAGATTCACTTAAAGAAGGGTATAAAAACACACTAGGTGAATATTTGAAGGGAAATATAACAATTGAAAAGGTGCCGGATGGGGTCTTAGCAGGCTTACATAAGGGTATTCCCATTTCAAAAAGCAGAGCTGATGATTGGATACAATGTCTCCATCAGACACTTCGGCAATATGGTATTGAAGGAATAGAAAGCGAAATCATGTTGGATAAAATTCGCGAAAAAGCATATGAAATGGTTAACGCAGCAGATTAAACAAAATATATTAAAAGTGTTCTATCTGAATAGATAGGACACTTTTTTAAAATAAATAAAAATTTAGTGATATGATATAACATAATTTGAAATCAAGGAATACTTACATAGAAAATGTGTTTTTTTGCTCTTCTTCCTCTTATGACTTTTTCAAAGAGTTCATAGATTATAGGGGGTTCATTTATGAGTAAAGCGGGTAAATCCATTCCTGAAAACTGGTGGAGTCAGTTAAGATTGCCAATTATTTCAGCACCAATGTTTTTAGTATCAGGACCTGACCTTGTTAAAAGTTGTTGCCTAAATGGAATTATCGGTTCCTTTCCCGCCTCTAATGCCCGGCCTATTCATGTTCTTGATGAATGGATGAGTCAATTGAATGGTGATCTCGAATCTGCGAAGCTAAAAGATCCAAATCGTAAAATTGCGCCATGGGCCATGAATATGGTCGTCCATAGCACTTACAGCCGCCTCCCTGATGAGCTTGAGCTAATTGGAAAACATAAGCCTCAATTAGTAATTACATCCCTTGGCAGTCCAAAACTTGTCGTTGATATTGTACATGAATACGGCGGCCTTGTTTTCTCTGATGTAAGCGATATGAAATTTGCCAGAAAAGCGGTGGAAACTGGTGTCGATGGACTGATATTAGTGGCAAGCGGCGCGGGTGGACATGCGGGTCAAATTAATAGTTTTGCATTTGTAGACATGGTACGAGCTTTCTTTGACGGAATTATCATTCTTGCTGGAGCAATTTCAACGGGGAAGGGTATTCTAGCTGCACAGGCTGCTGGGGCTGATATGGCTTATATGGGTACAAGATTTATTGTTGCTAAAGAAAGTATGGCAAATGACGAATATCGTAAAATGTTAATTGAGTGTACACAAGAAGACATTATTTTAACAAATGCATTTTCAGGTGTTAACGCAAACATGTTAATACCAAGTATTAGAAAGGCAGGGCTAGAACCCGAACAATTGGTGAAGAAAGAAAAAATAGATTTCGATGATATGCAAAAAGGATATAGTGCTAAGGCATGGCGTGATATTTGGTCTGCAGGTCATGGGGTGGGAGTGATTAGTCGCATTGAATCGGCGGCTGAAATTATTGAACGTTTGGAGGTTGAATATAAAGATGCTATCAAAAATCTCAATCGAATTGCAAATAAATTAGGTACTTAAGAGTTTTGCGGGATAACAAAAGTTCTGGACAATGTTAGCCGCCAGTTGTTGAACAAGTCAACGGGATAAAAGCGAAATTAACTTAACTACAGACTTGAAGTGGTATTCCGCTAGCGGTAGTTAATAAATTTGGTTGCTTACGCTAAAGTTGAAGTATTGGTGAAAAAGGAACTAAGCGGCTTTTTTCGCCTTAGTTTCGTTAATAGAACGCTCTGCCAAGGCATCTGACAGAGCGTTTCAAATTGATTGTTTATTCGGCTTTCCATTGAAAAGTCCCATCACCAAGGAGAAACCTGATACGAAATGAAGAAGCCCATTTGGATCGGATTGAAGCAACATCGGTACACGTAGTCCATGAAAAAGAAATGCCATCGGAAAAGCCAAACCTAGTAATATACTCGGCAGGAACACGCATACGAGCATGGGAACATTTAAGCTTGGTCTGCCACTAATAAGCAGCAGAGAAACATAAGCACCCATGATGATGGATAAAAGCGTTACAACCCAAACTTCCTGTGCCATTTGGAAAGTTTGGCTCGCTCTAGCCTGAACTATGTTCTCAATTCGATAGGCAACGTAAAATAAAACAAACATTCCGATAAGCCACAACAAATATTTCATCCATTTGTTCATGCGCCAACCCCCTAACCCGTATTGTACCAGCAACAATCCTTTTAAAACTGACTATTTTTTCTCATTGACCGTACTAAAATTAATCTTGTGGGTGTCCAAAGATTAGCAATCATACAAAAAAGTCTAAAGAAATGTAGTTGGGGTGCGCCCTTGCTACGGCTTGCCGTATGTAACTGGAACAGTCTGCTTTGGCGGCGTGCCGCTCTAGTTAATCTTGCTTAGCGATGAAAGCGCCGCCCTTTTCGCACTGTGAACCGGTTGTGGCGAGGGCGCACGGGTTTTGATTTGGGCGATTTGGTCGTGACTGGTTTCTTATGTGTCGCGACCTGTGCCGCACCGTTTGCCGGATATGGTCTAACCGTGAAATTGCCGCCTGGATAGCCGTACTGGATGGCAAGTCTTGTGATATCACCGAATATTTTTGCTGTATTCGCGGACGGATCAAGCGGTGTCATCGTCAAGTGATACGCCTCTGATGTATTGTCGTAGCCGATGTAAATGGAGCCGACCAGACTTTGTGTATATCCATCGAACCACGCGTTTCGCACCCAGTTGTCATACCCAGTTAAGCCTGAACTGTACTGTACCGTTCCGGTTTTACCAGCCACGCCTACCCCAGGAATCTTCGCGGCCGTACCTGTTCCGTAATCCACGACATCCTGAAGAAGACGGGTCATAGTAGTTGCCGTCGCTCCAGTCATCACATTTTTGATTACTGGGGTATAGGCGTATGAGACGTTTCCATTTTGATTGACCACTCGTGTGATGAGGTGTGCTCCCAACTGAACCCCATGGTTGTCAAATGCTTCGTAGGCCTGTGCCATTTCCAAGGCATTCACGCCGTTTTTCATACCGCCAATGGCAATTCCAAAATGCTCCCGGTCCTTTGCGGTTAATTGAATTCCGTCGTTTTCGGCAAAGTCTGCCCCCGTATTAATGCCGATCTGTTGCAGCAACCAGACAGAGGCCACATTCTGGGACCATTGCAATCCGTATTGCAAGGTCACTTTGGCGGGGCCGGATGGTCCTTCCCAGTTCTGAGGGACGTACCCATCCCCGAAATCCTGAGGCTTGTTATCGAGAGTGGAACTGGGTGTCCAATTCCCGCTTTGAATCGCCGGTGCATACTCCATAATGGGTTTAATCGAAGAGCCGGGCGAACTATTGCTGTATACACTGTCCATTCCACACGGGGTACACCCTTGCTTGCGCGATCCCGCTGCGCC
>JAKADF010000008.1 GCA_021820805.1 Bacillota bacterium | reverse complement strand
TTTGCAAGGCACGGCTGAAAAGACTGTGGTTCCCGTCTCTCAGCTCATCTCGCATATCAATGATTTCTACAGGCGGCAATGGCTTTCGATTTACACGCATCGGCATAGTAAGGAACGTTGCCAGTCCTTGCTCTACCTCTCGCATCATGTACAGCGAAGGAGTGGCAGAACCGTATATTACAACTCCGCTCGAGGTTTTTGCACGCTCCCGTGCAACTTCCCTTGCATCGTAACGCGGGCTCTCTTCTTGTTTGTAAGAAGGCTCGTGTTCCTCATCGATGATAATCAGGCGCAAGTTTGAAACAGGAGCAAACACAGCAGATCTTGCCCCAACAACAATTCTCGCCTCACCGCGTTTTACCCGCATCCACTCGTCTCTTTTTTCTCCCTTTGACAAGCCGGAATGAAGGACTGCAACATCATTGCCGAATCTTGCAAGAAAACGCCCTACCATTTGCGGTGTAAGCGAGATCTCAGGAACGAGCACAATTGCTCCTCCGCCCGACTTTAAAACTGCTGCGATTGAGCGAAGGTAAACTTCTGTTTTACCGGATCCCGTTACGCCATAGAGAACATAGCTTTTATGACTTTTTTCCTCTAACGCACTTTGAATAGACTTCAGTGCTGTGCTCTGATAAGAGGTCAGCGCTGGCAGTTCATCCTCTGTTTGTATACTCGCATATTGCACTGAGCGGTAAATCTCTCGTTGCTCCAAATATGCGTACCCTTCTGTCACCAGTGCACGAACGCTTTGACTTGACGGTAAAACGTTCTTATCAGAGAGCAGAATACTATCTTCTTCAATCAAATATTGCAAAAGCAGGGCTTGTTTGCGTGCTCTACGATTTTTAACCTGCAATGCTGCTTGTAAATTTTCTTGTGACTGGGCTCGCGTTAGGAAGGTTTGAGTTTTTTGCAGGCTTTTGCCGATCTCGCTGCGAAACGCAGTTGGAAGCATCGCTGATATGGCCTGCAAATGGGTGCAAACATACCGATGACAAAGCCACTCAGACAGCATAATATTTTCCATGCCAAGTAAAGGTATGTCATCTAAGAATTCTACAATTGGTTTCATCCCATCAGTTATCGGCTCATATCCGCGGATTCCTACTATAAACGCAAGACAATTCTGTCTCCCAAAGGAAACACGAACTCGCATACCGACTTTTGCATCTTTCACAAGATGGTCCGGAACATAGTAGTCAAACCTTCTGTCTACATTTCTGCTTTTTACATCGACAATCACTTCAACAATCAGTGCTTGCCCCACGCCTCACCCTTCCTTCGTAACATGTTTGGCTTTAAATATGTGAACAATTCGGTTGAGTAGTTCGTCTGCAACAGCATCCTTTGTTAACAAAGGCATCGGTTCTGGTTTCGTATCCGGATAAAGAAATACCACTTTATTCGTATCAACAGCAAAACCGGCTCCCGGTTCACTCACATTATTCGCAACAAGCATATCTAAATCTTTACGAATCAATTTTTCGGTGCCATGGCTAATTTCATTTTCAGTTTCCGCAGCAAATCCTACAAAGATTTGACTTTCCTTTTTATCCTTACTTACAGTTGCAAGAATATCAGGGGTAGATTCAAGTTCAAGAACAGGTGTCCCCATTGATTTTTTCCACTTGTTTGTGAGCCTATGTTTTGGTCGAAAATCCGCTGGCGCAGCAGCACTGATGAGTACGTCGGCAGACAAAACGGCTTCTTCTACGGCCGTTAACATATCTTCAGTCGATCGGACATGCACCATTTTAGCTCCGCTTACGGCAGCAAGCTGCGTTGGGCCGCTGATAAGTGTAACTTTTCCGCCTCGTTTAACCGCTGCTGTCGCAATCGCGTAACCCATTTTTCCGGAGGATGCATTGCTTAAGTAACGCACCGGATCAATATCCTCTACCGTTGGACCTGCAGTAACAACAATGGAGAGACTATTCAAGTCTTGATTTGTTTGCTGTATTGCCGACAGAACGTTGGCAATGTCTTCAGGCTCGGGCATGCGTCCTTGTCCAACATACCCGCACGCCAGCGGACCGCTTCCGGGTTCGAGAACGATAACTCCTCGCTTGCGAAGTTCTGAAATATGCTCCTGTACAACAGGGTTGCTAAACATGTGCACATTCATTGCTGGAGCCACAATAATTGGTGCTGTTGTAGCCAAAGCTGTGGTTGTTACCATATCGTCTGCCAGCCCCAAGGCAAGTTTTGCAATAACGTTCGCAGTTGCAGGTGCAATAACATAAAAATCCGCCCGATCTGCGATTGCAATATGTGCGATTTGTGCAGGGTCCGGCTCTGTAAAAGTGTCCACAACAACCGAGTTTTTCGATAGGGACTGAAAAGTTAAGGGTTGTACAAATTTTGTTGCATTCTCAGTCATTAGAACCTGTACATCATACCCTTGTTTATAAAGCAGACTGCAAAGGCCTGCCGATTTATAGGCAGCAATTCCTCCGCACACACCAAGGACGATACATTGTTTGCTCAAACTAATCCCCTCCAAAGCCCCGCTGTTCTCTTAAACTTTTACTCTTACAGGCAAGAGGTACATTAACGCAAAACAGAACAACCAAAAAGGTTGCCCTGTAATCAAATGAGTGTAATTAAACCCTTATTTAACGTCTTCTTTCTTACGCGTAAAACGAATTTTTTGTTCTGCAATTTCCCATAAAGCACGACTTACATTCATTGTAGCTGACGAACCGGGTTGGTTCATTGTTTGTTCTTGCAACTGTCTTGCACGTTTTGCTGTGGCAACAACTAACGAATACTTACTGTCAGCTAAACTCATCAGGCTGTCAATTGAAGGATATAACATAACTTTCCGGCCTCACTTTCAATAATCACATTTACCATTCTGATAAAAGATATAAGTTACGCTTTACACTGCAATGTTCTGCTAATATGATAGCTTCAATTGCCTTGCAAGCGGAATCTACAAAATCATTGACAATAACATAATCATATTCGCCCATCCGCGCCAGTTCATGACGAGCCGCCCCAAACCGTTTCTGGAAAGATTCTTCTGTTTCTGTACCACGGCCCAAAATTCGGGCTTCCAGTTCTGTAGCAGACGGTGGAATTAGAAACAGAAAGACCCCTTCAGGGAAATGGCGTTTTACTTGCATGGCCCCTTGGATGTCTATCTCAAGAATCACATCATACCCTTCACGGAGCTGTGATTCAACAAAGCTGCGCGGGGTACCGTAATAATTGTCGTATACCTTCGCCCATTCGAGCAAAGCTTTTGTGCGAATCATTTCTTGAAACTGCTCTTGCGACCGGAAAAAATAATTTATTCCTTCTTGTTCACCTTCACGAGGATCACGGGTCGTAACAGACACAGATAAGCGCAAATCGTGACTCTGTTTCATAAGCGCTTTGCATACCGTTCCTTTCCCAGCTCCGGACGGACCGCTGAGCACAAATAAAATCCCGGATTTTCCTTGACGCACTTACATCATTCCTCATCATCTAACAACTGTTCTTTCGCTATTAACCTATGTGCTACCGTCTCTGGCTGCACGGCAGAAAGTATGGTGTGACCACTGTCGGTAATTATTGCAGCTCTTGTTCTTCTTCCATATGTCGCATCAATCCACATTCCTTTGTCTTTTGCCTCTTGAATAATTCGTTTGATAGGCGCTGACTCGGGACTCACAATTGAGACAATCCGATTTGCAGATACGATATTGCCGAAGCCTATGTTGATTAACTTTATGGACATTTACGGAGCCTCCTATACAATGCGACATCCTATTCGATGTTTTGGGCTTGCTCACGCAGCTGCTCGACAATAACTTTTGCATCAACAACCGCTTTGGAAACTTGTAAGTCTTGCGATTTAGAACCAATCGTGTTTACTTCACGATGCATTTCTTGCACTATAAAATCTAAACGGCGGCCGATTGGACCATCGTTAGTTAGTGTGCGCTTAAATTCATCGATATGGCTCAGTAAGCGCACGACTTCCTCATCAATCGCAAAGCGATCTACAACAAGCGCGACTTCAGTCAATAAACGAGATTCGTCCACCTCAAGTTGTAATTGATTAATTCTCTTCAGTATGCGTTCACGGTGTGAGTCAGAAGCTGACTTATCCCATTCTTGCATCCTATACACAATTTGCATTAACCCATCTAATTTAGCAAGCAAATCAGTGCAAATGCGGTGACCTTCTCTAGTACGCATTTCAACAAGTTTTAGAGCTGCTTCATCAATGACGCGCTTGACCTGTTCTCCAACAAATTCTGCTTCAAGCGGAATAGTTTCGACTGAAACAGTTTTTTCCTGCATGAGGAATTGACTTAAATCCCTATCGTCAGGAATGCTTAATCCGTACTTGGCATACGCTGCCTCTCTCGCCTGCATAAACCCGTCCAATACGTCCCAATCAACGACAACCCGCTTAGTAACTTTAGCAGTGTCAATCGTTACGTAGACATCAACATGCCCACGAGCTAAACAGTTTGAAAGTGATTTACGAATGGTGTCTTCAAGCACAAAAAGCTCACGCGGCATTCGAATATTAAATTCTATAAATCGATGGTTTACTGAACGAATTTCAGCTTTAACCGACAATTGCATTGATTCCAACACGGCTTGTCCAAAACCGGTCATACTTTTACACGACATACGAACGTGCCTCCGATTGTGACTATTTTACTTCATGTTAGGAAATAAGCACAAGCAATAAGAAAGGAATTATACAAATGGCATGGGTCAGGCATAAAGCCTGTCACCATGCCATCTTAAAACTCTTCGCAGTCGAACTGAACAAAATATCAATAACTCGTCCCCCGCGCCTGTGTTTTCGGCCGTATTGCACTCCTGCCTGCTCGGCGAAGAGACAAAGCGAAGGTTGGAATAGCCGCTGCTACGATAACCATGATCCACTCCCGGATACCGAGCGGCACCGTATGGAATGGCTCCTGAAGCATTGGTACATATAAGGTTAACAGGAACAAAACGACTGATGATGCAACCGCAAGGATAAGCCATACATTTCCGAGAATATTTCGTTTAAAAATGCCGCCTTCCAGGCTTCTGCAATCAAAAACAAGAATTAATTGAGACATGGTGAGTGTTGCATAGGCCATCGTCTGAGCACGACTAAGGTCGCTGTTATTTGTGTACATTGCATAAACAAATACTGCTAGTGTTACTAGACCAATTAAAATTCCGCGGCTAAGTATCTTCGTGCCCATCCCGCGAGCAAAAATACCTTCATTTACATTTCGCGGCGGTCTCGCCATAATGTCCGGCTCTGCCGAATCCACACCAAGTGCAATGGCCGGCAGTCCATCTGTTACAAGATTTACCCATAGAATCTGTATTGGCAATAAAGGCAACGGTAAACCTACGAGCATTGCAAAAAACATAGTTACAATTTCTCCTACATTACTTGCAAGTAAATACCGGATGAATTTTTTAATATTATCGTAGATACCTCTTCCCTCTTCAACAGCTGCGACAATTGTTGCAAAATTGTCATCCGACAATATTAGAGCCGAAGCTTCTTTTGCAACATCCGTACCTGACTGGCCCATCGAGATCCCAATATCCGCTTGTTTGATTGCAGGGGCGTCGTTGACCCCGTCACCTGTCATCGCCACAATTTCCCCGTTCGCTTGAAGTGCACGAACAATGCGGAGTTTGTGTTCTGGAGACACACGTGCATATACATATACAGATGGTGCTATATGGCTGAGCTCTGGGTCATCAAGTTTGTCGATTTCAGATCCCGTTAATATTTTTCCGCCTTCAGGCAAAATGTTTAATTGATGTGCAATGGCGGTGGCAGTTTCCTGATGGTCTCCTGTAATCATCACTGTACGTACACCCGCAGATTTACAAAGCGAAATTGCTGCTTCGACTTCCTCACGGGGCGGGTCAATCATACCGCAAAGCCCTACAAATACGAGTTCAGATTCCCAATCAGAAACAGATTTTGCCATTTCAATACTGCGGAATTTTCTGTATCCAAAAGCTAAATTCCGAAGTGCATGAGAGGCCATCAACTGATTGGCGCCAGTTATCTGTTTTTTCAAGTTGAGAGATATAAGTTCCTCCCGACCGCCCATAAAAACACGGGTGCAGCGCTCAAGTAGTACGTCAGGGGCACCTTTTACAAAAACAAATACTTCTTCACTGCTTTTTACGAGAACAGACATGAGTTTTCGTTCCGAATCAAACGGCATTTCTCCAATCCGTGAGTATACACTTTCGGGATTGTCAAAACCCGCCTTTTTAGACATAACAAGCAAGGCGCCTTCTGTTGGGTCGCCTTGTACCGTCCATGACGGCCCTTTGTCTCCCTCAGAAAGAACCATATAAGCATTATTACAAGTGGCTGCAATTTCGATTAAGCTGCGCAATGCCGGCCGCTTCATTGGCGCAATTGGTTTTTCGTCTACTAAAAAGTCACCTGTTGGATCATATCCGCTTCCAGTAAGCGAAATCCATGTGCCATCAGTAAAAACTCTTTGCACGGTCATGCGATTTTGAGTGAGCGTCCCTGTTTTATCTGAGCATACAACAGTAGCGCAGCCAAGCGTTTCAACAGATGGCAGTTTTCTGACAATTGCATTACGCTTAATCATCCGCTGGACGCCAAGCGCCAAAGCAATTGTGACAATCGCCGGCAATCCTTCTGGAATCGCAGCGACAGCAAGGCTTACTCCTGCAAGGAACATTTCATATATATTATGTCCGCGCAGAACTCCAGTAATGACAACAAGCAGTGTGATGCCAAGTGCAACCCATACAAGCACTTTGCCAAGCTGGTCCAAGCGTTTTTGCAAAGGAGTGAGAGTCTCCTCAGATTGTTGCATAAGATTTGCGATTTTACCCATTTCTGTATTCATACCGGTGCCAACCACGACAATCTCGGCTTTACCTCGCGTCACCATGGTGCCCATATAAACCATGTTTTTTCTGTCCCCAAGGTTCGCATCTTGTTCAACAACGAGCCCTGCCTGCTTGCTTGAAGGAACAGATTCACCTGTCAAAGCTGATTCTTCTACGTAAAATACATTTGAAATCAGGATACGCCCATCAGCAGGAACACGATCTCCATCTTCTAGTAGAACAATATCACCAGGAATTAAATCTCTAGCAGCTATAAGCTCAACTTTGCCATTTCGGCGGACCCTTGCTGTTGGAGCAGTGAGCTCTTTTAACGCAGCGAGAGATCGCTCTGCTTTAACCTCTTGAACAAATCCGAGTATGCCATTTAAAAAGACAATTGCTATAATCGTAATGGCGTCCGTATATTCTCCAAGCAGCCCGGAAATCAGTGTAGCAGCAAGCAGCACAATAATCATGAAATCGCGAAACTGATTTAGGAAAACAGTTAGAAGCGATACTTTCACGCCTTCAGCCAACTGATTTGGTCCAAATTCCCGCCTTCTTGCCTCAACTTCTTCAAGGCTTAGTCCGCTTTGTGACGTGCCAAGCCCCTCCAGGCAATCGGCCACAGGCATCGTATGCCAATTGTTCTCCACCGCAGCCACTCCTTTATCCACAATCCTTGTCCATTGTTCCTCTCGTAATCTCTATGCTTGTACTTTGTTAAAAATGAAAATTGGACTGTGTTTCTTTGCAGGCTGTTTCAACAATTTGTATACTCAAGGCAAATTCGGGTAACACGACTAGTATGCGGGAGAGGATATTTTATGGATGGAATAACGATTTTCAAATTGGTTCAAGAACTCGGAAATGAGCTGAATGGCGCCCGCATCGAAAAGGTCCATCAGCCAGGCGGAAGAGATATCGTTCTTACGATTCGAACACGAAAATCCACCAAAAAACTTTTGATAAGCGCGAGCAGGGAGTTTCCGCGTGTACACTTTCTGTCATCACAAAAACCAGAAAATCCAGAACGCCCACCTCTGTTCTGCGTGGCTATGCGAAAACGATTAGAAGGCGGCCGCATTCTTGATATTCGCGGTCGCGAATTTGACCGTGTAGTTGAAATTATAGTTGAACATTTGAACGAAATTGGTGATTTGGAAACTTGTATCCTTATCGCTGAATTAATGGGTAAAAACAGCAATATTATCTTATGTTTATCTAAAGATAACAATTTAAAAATCATCGATTCTATTGTTCATGTTACACCTGACATGAGCAGATTCCGGACCGTTTTACCCGGTCAAACCTATGTCGGACCACCCAAACTTACAAAACCTGATTTTCGGTCTGTGACCGAAGAAAATATTTCATTACCAAATGTCGAAAACCTTTGCTCTAAGGAAAATATCCGTGAATTGATGCGTCTCGCTGCGGGCCTTGGTCCAGTCTCTGCACGTGAAGTTTTGTATCGAGCACAAAACTGGTGCCAAAAGGATGAAGGTAAAGAGAGTTATAAGTTTGCAATTGTTCACGAATTTAAGAGCTTGTTTCTTTCCGTGATTGACGGGCCTGCCAAGCCATCCGTTGGGCTCGACGAATTAAGCCGCCCTACCGACTGTGCTCCATTCCCGCTGTCTTCATATGAGCGTTATCAAACTTGTAATACGATGAGTGAAGCGATTGAACTGTCATTTAGCGAAAAAACCACACGTGTAAGTATCTCAGCCTTAAGTGCAAAGCTTATCTCAGCCATAGAAGCAAACTTAGACAAACTGCGTGGAAAACTCGCTAAAATTTCGCAGTTAGAGGAAGAAAGCATTCATCACGAACAATTGAGGATATACGGTGAATTACTTACCACCTATGGACATATGGTTTCGAAGGGACAATCCTCAGTTTTACTGCCAAATTTCTATGAAGAAAACAATCTTGTGCGTATTGAAATTGAACCTGCTCTAAGTGCAATTGAAAATGCACAAAAGTACTTTAAACAAAGCTCAAAGCGCAAGCGATCTATTGCAATATTAAAAGCTGAGCGTCAGACTGCAGAATCCGATATGGCGTATTTAGAAAACGTTCTTGCATACATACAGCAAGCAAAAGGAGACAAGGACACTCTTTCTGAAATTCAGTTGGAACTCGAAACAGAAGGGTTCCTGAAATCCTCAAGCAATCGGCAAAAACAACAACGCAAATCATCCTCAAAAGAAACAAAAGGTGTACCGCAAGCATTAGTTACAAGAGATGGATTTACGATACGAATTGGGCGCAACAATGCTCAAAATGACAGGCTTACATTAAAATTAAGCAAGTCGCACGACATATGGATGCACGTAAAAGATGTACCTGGTTCACATGTAGTTATAGAGGCGGGAAATCGCCAAATTCCAAACTCTGCTTTGGAGAAGGCAGCGATACTTGCTGCTTATTTCAGCAAAGCACAAAATTCAAGTAATGTACCCGTTGACTACACTGAGATTCGTAATGTTTGGAAACCAAATGGAGCACGGCCAGGACATGTTTTATACAAACATCAAAAAACTTTATTTGTGAATCCAGACAGAAATGAGGTTGAATCCCTATTAGGAAATAATCGTTCAAAAAATTAGATGCCAAATGTTTCCCAGGATGCGCCATCGAATAAAAGCCTTGCATTTACACTTGCCTTGACAAAACTAAGGTCAAATTCTTCAGGCCGTTTACCAAACATGCGTAAAATGGTTTTGGATAAATCCGGGCGTTCCACATGTTGAGCTATGAACCAGGCTAGGGCTTGTCCTGGTTCATAAGCTGGATTTGACGAAAGATGTTCATTCCACCATTCTGCAAACCGGGCGACCTCTGTCTGAAGCGCATCTTTGGCGCATGCCTTAAACAACTCAAAATAAGTTGTTAAACCTTGCGATAACTCATCCTTATTATTCGATAAAACCGAAAATAGTTCCGGGATTTCACGCGACATTAGAAAACCGGGCACCAAAGCCAATAATCCAGTTTCTAACCGACAAGCATTTTCTCCAATCGTAAGTATAATTTTCCATGTTCTAAGCGAAAACTGGCGTCCTCGAAGGCCATGTCTTGCTGCTTCTGCAGCCAATCGGTACAAACGTTCTGCAACACTTTGTGTATTATAGACTTGCCCGTCTGGGAACAAATGACTGAACACAAGATCACGATATGCTTTAATCACTAGTTCCGCAACAACCCATGAATGGCCATTGATGTAGATACACCCTTGTGTATAAAGCGCCCCAAGTACCGCCTGTAAGAGCCCCGTCTCCTTTTCTTTGATAGCGACCCCAACAATTTCCCCAAGTTGGTCTAGCAGGCTTTGATGAACGTTAAGCATGGGGTCATTTTCATCCTCAGGAAGAGGAAGCATAGCAGCAATTTTTAACAAAGCTTCTAAACATGTCATTCCTGTAACTGAATCACTAACAGAAGCCGCCCGCTTTGCAATGTCACAAATTTGCTCAACATTCTCTAGTGCAGCTTGCCATCTGCCTGTAAGAGCTGCACGTTGATAATCGCGCAAAATAAGCTCAATAATTCTCTCTGGTTTTAGCAACTGAATAACTGCATACATGTAAATAAGTAAACTCAAGAAGCAAATAACAACAAGAACTAAATCTGCACTCATCTCAGGTCTAAGACGCGGGGGTAAAGGATCTTTAACAGGATCTTGAATTTTCGCCATTAAAAAAAAACTATGCATAATGGTCACTAGGTAAATTAAGAAAAGCGAAACGTTGTACGGCAGCCGAACAAAGAAGTCAAGAACACGGTGCGTATAGTTGCTTGCAGTCATTTGAATGGCAACTAGGATAATCGAAATACAAAGCGCAAGAATTGTTGACAGTGACGAAACAATCGTATTGAGATAGTTCCTCGCTGTATCTGTATCTCCGCTGAATATGGTTGGTGGATGGATAAACACTAGTACAATCACGAGACATGAGATAAGCAAGTGAAAAACAGGACTGGATATTGCATTCTTACAGCCTGCCCAAAATCCATTATCTGTGTCCTTTATGATAGTTGTTGATGACAAAAGTACTCGCTCCCTTAACATCTTGCCCTTTCCATACTGCCCCAACTGTTTTATTATGAAACAGGTGTCCCTAAATCATAGGCATTTGTACTTGATTTCGAGGCACACTAGTTACATACGTTGTACGAGTTTTGAGAGGAGTGTCTTTGCGATGGGAACACAGCAGGTCAGTAAGCGACTTGCAGCTGGCGCGAATATGCCCGCACCAGGGGAAAATGTATTAACAAATACGCAAGCCGTAGTGCACGAGGCCTTATCCAAACTTGGCTATTCTGACACTGTTTACGAACTTTTAAAGGAACCAATGCGAGTTTTAACAGTGCGCATTCCGGTACGTATGGACGATGGAACAACAAAGGTATTTACGGGTTACAGGGCACAGCACAACGATGCTAAAGGACCCACAAAAGGCGGTATTCGCTTCCATCCAAATGTCTCTCTTGACGAAGTGAAAGCACTTTCAATCTGGATGAGCATGAAATGCGGTATCTTTAATCTTCCTTATGGGGGAGCAAAGGGCGGTATCATTTGTGATCCAAGACAAATGTCAATTTCTGAGCAAGAACGGCTTGCACGCGGCTACGTTCGCGCAATAAGCCAAATTGTCGGACCTTCAAAGGACATTCCGGCACCTGATGTTTACACAAACCCGCAAATTATGGCTTGGATGTACGATGAATATAGTCATATCCGAGAATCCGATTCTCCAAACTTCATTACTGGTAAGCCAATCGTACTTGGCGGTTCTCAGGGCAGAGAAAAAGCAACAGCACTTGGTGTATGTGTAGCGATGCGCGAAGCCGCTGTAAGTAAAAATCGTAAAGTTGAAGATTTGCGCGTTATCGTTCAAGGATTTGGAAATGTTGGAAGCAATGTGGCTCTGATTCTGCATCAAATGGGAATCAAAGTTGTTGGCATCAGCGATGCAGGCGGCGGAATATACGATGAAAATGGTCTAGACATTCCTGAACTCATTGATCAAAAGGATTCTTTCGGTATGGTTACTCCAGCTTATAAGAACGTTATGACAAACGAAGAATTCCTCGTGCAGCCGTGTGACGTTCTTATTCCTGCTGCTCTAGAAAATCAAATTCATGCAGAAAACGCTGATAAAATCCAAGCATCTATTGTCGTGGAGGCAGCTAATGGACCTACAACGCCGGCAGCTGATGAAATCTTAAATGAACGCGGAATACTGCTTGTGCCTGATGTTGTAGCAAATGCTGGCGGAGTAACAGTTTCCTATTTTGAGTGGGTTCAGAACAACCAAGGATGGTATTGGACAGAAGACGAAGTGAATGAACGCATGGAAAAGATGATGATTGATTCTGTTCATAACATTTTGAAAACAAGCGAACGGTACGATGTGTCGACAAGACTTGCAGCTTACATGGTAGGCGTCCGCCCATATGCAGAAGCTATGCGCTGGCGCGGTTGGGTGTAACCTAAGTAGGCCAAACTGAATTAAAACAGGGGCTGTTCAAAGTAACGCTGGTTACTTAGGACAGCCCCATTATTTTGAAATTGCGGAGATGGAAAACGTGATCTAACGCATTGTCTCGTAGAATTGATACATGTATGATGTACGAGGCAACTCTTAATCTTTTCATTAGGAGGACATTATTCACGTGAAAAAATTGTTTCAACAAAAACAGACCAATGGTCTGATGTTGCACCCATATTTCAGTGTTTGGAAGGTAATCGGAACAGCACTGTCACTCGCAGGCCTAACGGCTGTTGTCGGATGTGCTCCGTCCGGACATAGTACTGCAAACAATACAAACGATTCGAATGCTCAAAGCAGTACAGAGATGAAACATATTAATCAAAAACCCGTACCTATGAAGCTAGTTCGAAACGGGCACAACGTAACAATTGACATGACAACAGAGGAGACTGACGTCCAAATCGCAAATGGTGTAACTTATCATGCGTGGACATTTGACGGCACTGTCCCCGGCCCTGTTTTATATCTTCAACAAGGAGACCATGTTACTTTAAACCTGACTAATTTGGATCCTACAATGGCGCACGATATTGACTTGCACGCACTCCAAGCTGCTCCGAATCTTACAGGAATTGCTGTGCCTCCGAATCAAACAAAAACGATTCATTTCGATGTATTTACGCCTGGAGTTTATATGTACCATTGTGCAATGGAACCCATGATTCTGCACATTGGAAACGGAATGTATGGCGCAGTAATTGTTACACCGCCTGGAGGCTCGAAGCCGACGTACACTATTGTTCAAAGTGAATTTTACAAAAATGGCGATTATCATACAATGTTGAACGGATCACCGGATTATGTCGTGTTTAATGGCGATGCATTCCAATATCAAACAAAGCCGCTAACTGCTAAAGTCGGTGTCCCAGTCACAATTGCATTCGTAAACGCCGGCCCGAATAATGACTCTTCCTTCCATATCGTCGGCTCTATATTCGATGACGTGGAAGCGTCTGGAAATTCGGCAAATAACGAATATCATGTACAGTCGTATGAAGTATCTCCAGGCAACGCCGCCCTCTTCAAGGTAACATTTAAAGAAGCGGGAACATACCCTTTCCTTACCCACTCCATGCGTGATGCGGAAAAAGGTGCAGAAGGTGTGTTCGTAGTTTCTCCGTAATTATTCTTACATCAAAAACAAAACTGCCCTCCACAGGCAAGGTAACTATGCCGTTTTGACAGGGCAGTTTGCTGTTTTAACCAACCGGGCAGAAATTAACCAAACGTTTCTGGTGATTTACGCCATGAAAGCAGTAAATCCACATCTTCTGATGAAACATATCCGCCGCGAACGGCTACATCAATTAGCGCTTGATAGTGAACAAGCCTGTAAGCTGGAACTCCTACTTTTCTTGCAAGTGCCTTTGCAACATCAAAATCATATGATAGAACTGTGAAGACAGCCGAAACATGCACTCCTTCTTCTTGCACAGCTTCGACAGCACTGTATGAAGACTTACCTGTAGACAACGTATCTTCGATAACAATGGCGTGCGAACCAAGTACTAGCTTTCCTTCAATTCTCTTTTGCTTTCCATGGTCCTTTGCACCACTTCGTACATATACCATTGGCAGTCCGAGACGCTGTGAAAGCAGTGCCGCAGGCGCTATTCCACCCGTTGCAGTCCCAACAATTACATCAGCGGATGGAAATGTTTGTTTGACAATCTCCTCGTAGCCGTCTATGACAAGGTCCCTTAAAATCGGATAACTCAAAATCAAACGATTATCGCAGTAAATTGGTGATTTCCAACCTGATGACCATGTAAATGGGTCTTTAGGACTGAGTTCAACTGCTCCAATCTGCAATAATCCATCGGCTATCGTATTCCCTAAGTTGACGGGTCCATCTAAGAAAATATCATTATCATATTTCAACTCATTCCTAGTCCTTTCACAAAAAAGTCTCCTTACACGTACCTAGACCAGGTTATTTCGCATATCGTCCCATATTTCGAAAAGCGCCTTAAGGGGGCGATCCGCTTGTAAAACTGCCCTGCCCAGCACAAGGTGCGACGCACCTTGTGCGACGGCCTCGCCTGGCGTAAGTGTACGCTGTTGATCGTGAAGTATTGCGCCAACTGGTCTAGTGCCCGGAACTACAATCTCGAATGTGGAGGCTGTCACCCGTCTAATCGAGGAAAGCTCTTTCGCAGAAGCAACTACACCATCCATGCCGGAGCATTCTGCAAGAACGGCAAGTTTTTCAACTTCTGACAAAGCTCCCTTTTCAATTCCAACAGCAGTAAGTTCACCGTCCGACATACTCGTCAAAATTGTAACAGCGATAAGTAATGGATGATACGGAGAATCATCTACAGCACTTCTCGCGGCTTCCATCATCCTTCTGCCGCCAAGGGCGTGTACATTAATCATTTCTATCGGCGAATCACAAATTGCACGAAGAGCACCTTTAACTGTGTTAGGAATGTCATGGAGTTTCATATCCAAAAAAACCCGTTTTTCCCGCTTCAACAGCTCATCGACAATTCTTTCTCCTCCAGCGTGAAATAATTGTAATCCAATCTTATAGCCGTCAACGATATCGTCAAAAAATTCAACCCACTTTAAAGCGTTGTCTATGCTAGGAACATCAAGCGCAATGTAAGACATTTTTCTTACACTCCGGTATTTATCATCTAAAAGTAGCGTTCGAGTTACATCCACATCATCTTGACTCAACGACTTGCACCAACCTTTTTCGTTAACGGAACAGCTCTAAATCGAATGGTGCGGAGAACTTCGAGCATTGAACGTGCTGTATCTAGTGATGTAAGACAAGGTACACCATGTTCGACCGCCGTGCGGCGAATCAGAAAACCATCACGCTGCGGCTTTATACCTTTCGTGAGCGTATTAATGACAAGTTGAATTTTTCCTTCGCGAATATCATCTGAAATATTGGGCGTCCCCTGATGCAGCTTATTCACAATTCGTACAGACAATCCGTTGTTTTTTAAGTATCTTGCTGTTCCTTCTGTAGCCGCTATTCGAAACCCGAGTTCAGCAAACCCTTCGACAATCGGCCACGCTTCATCTTTGTCTTTGTCAGCAACTGTTACGAGTATTGTCCCATAGGTTGGAATCGACATGCCTGCTGCGAGCATTCCTTTATACAATGCTTTCTCAAATGTCCGTTCGCTGCCCATAACCTCGCCAGTTGACTTCATCTCAGGGCCAAGGTTAATATCTACACCTCGAAGTTTTGCGAATGAAAACACAGGCACCTTAACGCTGACTTGATTCGGTTCTTGCATTAACCCTGTTTGGTACCCAAAATCTGCCAAGGATTTCTCGCCTAAAACAGCTTTCATCGCTAGATCTACCATATTGACGCCTGTAACTTTGGATAAGAATGGCACCGTTCGAGATGACCTCGGGTTTACTTCTAACACATACACGTCTTTCCCTTGTACAACAAACTGAATATTGATTAATCCTTTAACATGTAACCCTTGAGTTAATTTAATTGTATAATCGACGAGTGTTTCTTGAATGTCTTTCGTTAAATGCTGCGGAGGATAAACAGCAATGGAGTCACCAGAGTGCACCCCAGCGCGCTCTATATGTTCCATAATGCCTGGAATCACGACCGTCTCCCCGTCGCTAATCGCATCTACCTCAACCTCTACTCCTTGGAGATATCTGTCGATTAATACTGGATGGCTCTTCGACGCTTGCACAGCTTCAGCCATATATGTCGCTAAATCGTCATCGGAATAAATAATTTGCATTGCCCTGCCGCCTAAAAAATAGGAAGGACGGACCAAAACAGGATACCCAAGTTTATTGGCTGCTTCCAGAGCACCATCCGCTGAAACCACAGTAAACCCAGCAGGCCTTGGAATATCTAATTCACTCAAGAGTGAATCAAACTTTTCACGGTCTTCTGCATTATCGATATCAGAAAGTGATGTTCCAAAAATCGTTACACCATGTTTTGCAAGCGGCTCGGCCAGGTTGATTGCAGTTTGGCCGCCAAACTGAACAATAACACCTTCTGGCTGCTCTCTGTCTATAACGTTCATAACATCTTCAACGTGTAAAGGTTCAAAATAAAGCCTGTCAGATGTATTAAAGTCTGTTGAAACCGTCTCTGGATTATTGTTTACGATAATTGCTTCATAACCAGAGTCCCTTATGGCAAGTGCAGCATGAACGGAGCAGTAGTCAAACTCGATTCCCTGTCCGATGCGAATTGGACCGGATCCGAGAACAAGTACCTTTTTCTTTGAACCCGAAATTACCTCGTCCTCTTCTTCATAGGTACTGTAATAATATGGAGTAGAGGCAGCAAACTCACCTGCACAGGTATCAACCATCTTGAAAACTGGGGTCATATGAACACTCTTTCGCCATGCTCGAATTTCAGCCGGTGATACATCAAGCAACCGCGAAAGTGCAGTGTCCGGGAATCCGCAGCGCTTTGCGTGTACAATCAAGTCACTGTGCATCTCAGCGAAATCTGCAAATTGAATGCCTGGAGATTTGAGCGTATTCAAAGACTGCTCAATTTCTACTAAGTGTGCAATTCTTCTTAAAAACCAAATGTCAATCTTAGAAATATCGAAAATCCTTTCCAAAGTTACCCTGCGGCGAATTGCCTCAGCAATTACGAACAACCGTTCATCATCCGCTTCAAATAAACGACGTTCAATTTCTTCGATTGACCACGTGGCAGCTTTTGGATACAAAAGGGAGTCGAGCCCAATTTCCAATGAACGAATTGCTTTCATCAGCGACTCTTCAAAATTTCGCCCTATCGCCATTACTTCTCCAGTTGCTTTCATTTGTGTGCCAAGCTTGCGATTTGCGCTTAGGAATTTATCAAAAGGCCACCGCGGGATTTTTGTTACCACATAATCTAGAGCCGGTTCGAAAGATGCATAAGTTTCTCCGGTTACCGGATTTTTAATTTCATGTAACCGATACCCTGCAGCAATTTTTGCAGCAACTTTTGCAATTGGATACCCAGTTGCTTTTGACGCAAGAGCGCTTGAGCGGCTGACTCTAGGGTTAACTTCAATTACATAGTAATCTTGGCTGTTCGGGTCTAGAGCAAGTTGGACATTGCATCCACCTTCGATTTGGAGGGCACGAATGATTTTTATACTTGCACTGCGGAGCATCTGGTAATCACTGTCCGACAGCGTTTGGCTTGGGGCTGCTACGATGCTGTCTCCAGTATGAACGCCAACGGGGTCGAAATTCTCCATATTGCAAACAACAATGCAGGTATCATTAGCGTCGCGCATTACCTCATATTCAATCTCTTTATATCCAGCAATACTGCGTTCAACCAAGACTTGATGAATTGGTGAAAGAGTAAGTCCGAGTTCAACAATCTCACTATATTGTTCCCAGTTGTAAGCGATACCTCCTCCAGTGCCGCCAAGTGTGTAAGCCGGACGGATGATAATTGGGAACCCAATTTCACTTGCAAACACCTTTGCACCTTCAAAATCGTGCACAATTTCACTTTCCGGAACAGGCTGGCCAAGTTCAGCCATAAGTGCACGAAACTTTTCTCTATCCTCTGCTTTTTCAATTGCTTCGAGCTGGGTGCCTAGAAGCTCCACGTTTTGCTCATCCAGCACACCACTCTTTGCAAGTTCAACAGCCATATTTAGCCCCGTTTGTCCACCAAGGGTTGGAAGCAGTCCATCCGGCTTTTCTTTACGAATAATTTGCGCAACAAAATCAAGAGTAATTGGTTCAATATAAACCTTATCCGCCATTTCAGGGTCTGTCATGATAGTAGCCGGGTTAGAATTAACCAGCACCACTTCATAACCTTCTTCCCTCAACGCTTCACATGCTTGGGTACCCGCGTAATCAAATTCTGCTGCTTGACCAATTGTGATTGGGCCGCTGCCAATCACCATGATTTTCTTAAGATCTGTTCTTTTAGGCATTAGGTACCCATCTCCCTTCGCGTACTTCGTCCATCATTTTCATGAAGTCATCAAACAAATAATCTGAGTCATCCGGGCCCGGACGAGCTTCTGGATGGTACTGAACACAAAAAGCAGGAAATTTCTTATGAATCATTCCTTCTACTGTGCCGTCATTTTGATTAATGTGAGTAAGTTCCAGGTCTGTACCTTCTAAAGACTTCGGATTTACTACATACCCATGATTTTGGGACGTAATTGACACCCTCCCTGTGCGCAAATCGCGTACAGGATGATTTCCGCCTCTGTGTCCAAACTTCATTTTTTCGGTACGTGCACCACAAGCGAGCGCCATTAATTGATGGCCTAAGCAAATAGCGAATATCGGGACCTTTCCTAATAACTCCTGCAACATTTCAATTCCATATGGCACATCAATCGGATCTCCAGGTCCATTACTTAGCATTACGCCATGAGGACGCCAAGCCAGGATTTCCTTCGCAGTGGTTCTAGCAGGGACAACAATTACATCACAGTCTCTTGCAAGCAGAGACCGGACGATGCCTGCTTTCATTCCAAAATCCACAGCTACAACGCGTCTCCCTTCACCCGGACAGCGATATGGTGTTGCAGTTGTTACATGGTCAATTTGGTTTCTTAAAAAATGTTTTGCGATTCGAGCAAGCAACTCATTTACTGAAGTATTTAACGTTGTGAGAGCTGCCTTCATCGTTCCATTGCTCCGAATCATCTTCGTAACTTTACGCGTATCTATCTCACTAATACCAATAATGTTATTTTCTCGTAAGTAATCGTTTAGAGTTCCGAGGCTTTTAAAATGACTTGGCAGTTCACTGAATTCACGAACCACAAATCCACTGACACTTGGCCTTCTCGATTCCACATCGTCTACATTCACTCCATAGTTACCAATCAGTGGGTAGGTCATGGTAACAATTTGGCCGTAATACGAAGGGTCGGTTAATATTTCTTGATAACCAATCATGCTCGTATTAAATACAATCTCTCCGAATACTTCCCCCTCTGCGCCAAATGCTCGCCCGGTTAATGTAATGCCATTTTCAAGAACAAGTCTAGCTGCCCGTCCATTAGATTCTGTAAAAGTAGTCATTTGGCGACTCCCCCTTCGCGATATATCACATTCCCAGCACACATGGTCATCGTCGAGAACCCTCGTGCACTAAAGCCCTCAAATGGCGTATTGTGACCCTTTGAATAAAACTTCTTCGAGTCTATGATTCGTTCTGTTTTTAAATCGACTGCCACAATATCTGCTCTTGCGCCAACTCTAAGCACGCCGCCTTGCAGGTGAAATTCACGAGCAGGCTGCGTAGACATTCGGCGGACAAGCTCAGATAGTTTCATGCGATGAGGCAAAACAAAGTGGGTGTATAAGAGCGGAAATGCCGTTTCAATGCCCACCATCCCAAATGGTGCAGATGAAATACCTTTCGCTTTTTCCTCATCAGAATGGGGCGCATGGTCGGTGGCTACCATTTCAATTGTGCCATCCAAAAATGCCTCAACACAGGAAACCCTGTCGAAATCACTTCTAAGGGGTGGATTCACTTTATAATTAGCGTCATCACTTTGAATGACATCGTCAGTAAGCAATAGATGATGAGGTGTTACTTCAGCAGTAATCTTTACT
>JAKADF010000386.1 GCA_021820805.1 Bacillota bacterium | reverse complement strand
AACTCCAAGCGCATCACGCAACTCTTCTGCCGCAGTTACAAACTGACTAAATTCTTTATGCAAGATTTGAAAAAACGATTTTAATTCATTTAACACTTTTAGTCTTGTCCCAGCGCTAATGTTAGACTGAAAAACGCCCCCGCTAACAATAACTCCTTCGTCTGCAACGATTTTGGCATTTGATACGAAACCTGTGACAAACACCTGCCCGCCAGCAATAATTTCAATCCCTTCTTTTACATCACCATGAACAATCACATCCCCATCAAATTGAACAAGCCCATCGATAAATGAAAGGGAATCTTCAATAACCAAGGTGCTTGCGATATCCAATGTTTGAGGTGTAAAAATAACGCGTCCTTTTCTTATGGAACGGACGCTCCCATCTTCCATTTCTACAAGCCCTTTTCCCAGCCGTGGTAATCGTGTTGCTATTTTTTCCGGAGGAACAGCTTGTCCATGACTATTTATCCCACTTATTCCCGCAATAGCAGGCTTATGGGCTGAAACAACTACTCCTTGGCGTACAGTAAGAATCGGCTTTATCGGTACAATCCCAACCAAAAGCGGCTCTGTCGAACTGTGAACCATAAGTTCGTATCTTTCGGGTACAGCTTCAACAGGCTTCTTTCCGAGTGCACAAATACATCTTCCACTTTGCCCAGACTCAATCAATTGCTTAATATTTTGCCTTTCCAACCCGAAAACAACATTGTTTTTTTCACATAAATTTTCAATCTCGAACATTTGATAAGGTTCTGGATAGACTATCTTTTCTTTAAACCGCAGAGAAACTGTTCTTGTTTTAGGTACATCAGGCATTTCAATTGTCAGGCCCTGTTTATAGGAAATAAGCAGTTCTGCCGTCAAACAATCAGGACTAATTTCAAAACTTGCACCGCGTGCAGCTTGCTGCTCCAAAAAAACGAGTTGAATATTGGTGTGAGGATAAACCTTTATACTTCCTGTTGCTATCGAATTATCTACATATACTCGAACAAGGGCATGCACCGGGACGAATAGCGTCGCCGGCGCATCAGTTGAATGTCTCGAAATAACTTGAACACTTCTATTTAAAACTTGCAACTCAACAAAGCCAGGATCGCTCAACACGCTGGATGTTCCTCCCTAAGGCAGGGGGACTGCCAACACTAATGCTTATATTTCTACAGGTCCACCCGATCTCCTGCGTTTGTTCGTCCCTTTTCTACTTTTTATGACATGATAAAGTGTACAAAATTCACCTAAATCTGCTTTTGAAAACATATTGTGTTCGGAGGAAATCGATAAACCTCCTGAAAACCAAGTGATTTCGTAAACTCAAGGCTGCGCGCGTTATTGTCTTGAACAAATACCTCCATAACCTTGACACTGTGAGATTTCGCGACACCTTCCAACTGATCCATTACAGACCTTCCCAAGCCTGCCGATTGCCATTTTGGCTCAATCACTAAAGCACTAATATGCATTTTTTGGTCTGGTCCAATAAGATATGAGTAATACCCCATTTTATTTCCACCTTGCTCAATTAAATAAGTAGGGGCACCCGACTGAATGTACCGAAGGAAATTTTGCTCAGGAAAGGGTTCACCGAATGCACGCGCATGAGTTTCTCCTAATTCCTGCCGCGTTAATTGGAGAATATAAGCATCATCATCGGCTGTTCGTAAACGATACTGCAATGTCACACTTGGTTTAGTTGAAGCAGTTGTTCTCTTTTTATTTCTTGCTGCCCGCTTTTTTGAATCCGGTAAACGGCTCACCTTTTGTTTTGCCAGCATGCTCTTTGCTTGTTGCATGTATAATCCTCCTTGTGACAAACGCCCTCGTCACCTACACACTATGCAGGAACAAGGGCGTTTGTCAGGGGGATTCACGCTTTAAACCTATTTCGTTTTCGGACTCTTTTGCTTTTCAGAACGATTTTTACCTTTTGCACTGGCGTCCTGTGCTGACTTTTTCTTATCATCAGTTTTTCTTCTTTTTATCTTCACAGGCGGTGGTGCTACTACATTTCCGATGTAATTCCCGGCAATATCCATTTTATATTTATGGTTAATTTGAATTTTATCGTACTCTTGTTTCGTTGTTTGGAACGTTACCGTTTGCATTCGATTAACTTGAATTCCGCGCATGGCTTGTGAAACTGTAACCCGTCCAGTCACTTGGTATGTTTTAATTCTTGCAAACTTCATCCATTTATTTTGCGGACGCTCCCGTACGCGTTTCTTACCAAGAACAAAAACTTCCTTACGTTCTTTCATTGCTAAATACTGTTCATCAAATTTCTTTTGCCGCTTTCGTGCAAACATAAACAATAATACATATCCCACAATAAGGGCAACAAAAATGATTCCTGTAACAATCCAATAAACCAAGCGCATCTTCCTCCTGACAGCAACAAACCGACCTTTACAAAATGTCGGCCCTAATCATCCGTACATCACATAAAACATGCTCATTGTAACATGTGCTTGTCACAATCTAAAGGACTTACGAAATCGTTTTATACTTTTTCTGATTGTTTAAGCGGCTTTGCATATTTTTTTGGAAATGTTTTCATGCCGATAGATGGATGAAACATTACTTGCAACATCGTTTCTTTTCGATCATCGTTTTTGGGCAAAACCTCTAGAACAACACCTTCCCCGTGCTGCGGATGACGAATATGATCTCCCGGATTCCAATCATATAATTCGTCATTTGTTAAAGTAAGTTTTTGAATATGCGTCTCGGGAAGCTCTATCAGAAATCGCGATGGTTCCTTCAAGGAGACTTGGCCAAACAGAGTCCTTTCCATACAGTAGGTTAAATGCAGCTTATCCTTAGCCCTTGTCAGCCCAACGTAACATAAATTACGTTCTTCTTCGATTCCTCTTTCATCATCCATTGATCTTGAATGAGGAAAAATGCCCTCTTCCATTCCAATAATAAAAACGACTGGAAACTCTAATCCCTTCGCCGCATGCATTGTCATCAAACGAACTGCTTCGTTTGTCTTTCCTTTCTCCTTATCGATTTCACTAAGGAGTGATACTTCGGCTAAAAATTCATGCAAACTGCCGCCGCGGCGTTTATCAAATGATTTTGTAACACTAAACAATTCGTCAATATTTTCGAGACGATTTGTATCCTCTTTCTTTGCACTATCTGCATACATTTTTCGATAGCCAGTTGCATGCAGCACCTCGGCTAAGTAATCACTAATCGGCATGCCTTCCATCCATAATATTAATTCTTGCATCATATCATGGAAATTTTTTGCGGACATTGCCGTTTTCTCAGGCATCCCCGCCTCTTTCGCATGCGCAAGCGCCTCAAGCAACGTTAATCCTTGTTCATGGCCAAAATCGAGTAACTTTCCTACTGTTTGTTGCCCCAGCCCTCTTTTTGGCGTGTTAATAATTCTTAACAACGAAATTTCATCTTTTGGATTCGCAAGAACACGCAAGTAAGCAAACACGTCTTTAATTTCGCGTCTGTCATAAAAGGTAAGGCCGCCAACAATCGTATATGGTATCGCTTCACTCATAAGTGCCTCTTCCATCAGGCGTGATTGGGCATTCGCACGATACAAGACTGCACAATCGCTAAAAGAACCTCCGGACTCAATAAAATCTTTAATTTGATCCACAACGTAATGTGCCTCATCCTCTCCGTCAGTGAGTGCACAAACTGAAATCGGATCGCCTTTATGCCGACTTGGCCGTAGAACTTTTTCTTTTCTCATTTTATTATTCGAGATAACATGATTTGCTGCTTCAAGAATAGTTCCTGTCGAGCGATAGTTTGTCTCAAGTAAAATAACTTTTGCATCTGGATAATCCTTTTCAAAATTTAAGATGTTGCTGATATCTGCACCGCGCCATGCATAAATCGCCTGATCTGAATCACCTACTGCGCATAGATTCCGATATTTTGAAGCCAACAATTTGACCATTTGATATTGAGCATGGTTCGTATCTTGGTACTCGTCAATATGAACATAGTGAAATTTTTCTTGGTAGGTTTTACGAACATCTTCAAACTTTTGCAAGTGCGTCACTGCGTTTCCTATTAAATCATCAAAGTCCATTGCATTTGCCGCAAAAAGACTGGAATGATAAATTTCATATACGTTCAT
>JAKADF010000385.1 GCA_021820805.1 Bacillota bacterium | reverse complement strand
GGAATAACAGCGACCGATTCTGCAATTGGAATCACCGGAACTGACAATTCATCAATCAATTCACGCTGCGAACGAATAATACTGTCACGATATTTTGTAAAATGGACAAAAAAATGTTTCACAAACGAGTCTAGCAAATAATTGATTCTTCTCTCTAAACTAAAAAACCTATCTGACTCTATACCATGCCTCGAATAATAAAAATTTAAGAATCTCCACGTTGCGCTCCGTACTCCTTGAAACCACGTAAGCTTTGAAGCAATGGGCAAGTCACTTTTAGCCCAACTTGTCCCGCGCTCTTTTGCCAGACTGATAATCTCGTAGCTTATACCATCAATCAGCAAATCGATAAGCTGGTGAGCGTCATCCAAAAGCTTCGTTTTACTAATTTTGCTTCCTTTTTTCACTAATTCAAATGCTTCGCTTGCTTCAGATAAAAGCAGCTCATTAAACTTGTCCTTGTTAAGTGCAAAGAATTCCTTAAGGCTTTGACCTTCAGTCGTTTGCAAGCCAAGATCTTGGATATTAAAATCCTCGTTTATTTGAATAGGAAACTTAATCATAAATTTTGTCCCCTTTCTCGGCTCGCTTATTACTTCAACTTCGGCCCCATTTTCATAAAACGCTGCATAGGCTTGCGTTAAACCCATGCCTACACCGTGATCTTTCGTAGTGAAAAAAGGCGTACCAAGAAGCTTTATCTTATCTTCCTCAATGCCAGAACCCGTATCTGCAATCGATAAACAGACAAAATTCCCTTCACGATGATGCCCTATTGTAATGGTGCCGGAACCGTCAATTGCTTCAAAAGCATTCTTGAGGATATTGAAAATCGCCTTTTTTATTTGCGATTTTTTACCGAAAACAAAAACTTCCTTATCCCAAAATTCCGTCTGAACGTTAACGTTATATACTTGATTTTGAAACAAATAGAGCATTGTTTCTAATTCAGCACATAAAGAAATAGGTGAATAAGGCTCATTGTCAAGGTTGGGTTTTGAAACCTGAAGCAGGTTCTGTACCGTCGATATCGCTTGGTCTAATTCAGGAAACACATAATCCCAATATTGATGAGGATGTTCTTCTTTCAGTAACTGCAGGAAACCCTTAACCGTGGTAAGAGGATTGCGAATCTCATGAGCGATGCCAGCTGACATCTGACCAATTGCTGCTAACCTGTCGTTTAACGTTTCATCCCCCACAACAATTACCCCTTTTTCTACTTCAACCATTTCACGGATGTTACAATCGTACCAGCAGGTGAAGTGTCTATGCAGAATTCATCCATAAGGCGTCTTACACTCGATAACCCAATACCAAGCCCTTCGGAAGCGGGATTTCGTTCTCCCTCAAATATCTTCCCAACATCCACAATTCCTGGACCGTAATCAACAGCTTTAATTTGCACGCCAATTTTTGAATCACTATATAACAAACGACATTTAAACGTGCCTTTCGCATCAGCATGGTCTAAAATATTTCTAAGAAGCTCGGATGCACTCACAAGTATTTTTTGTCTATCCATTTCGTCAAAATAAGACCCTATTAAGGAACGCAATTTGCCAAGTGCAACATAGATATCTGCTTCTGAGTTTACTTGAATTATATGAATAATAGAATTGTTAAACATGAATAGATTGTATCAGAAGTTAGTCCAAGTATAAATGACTATTATGTAAAAATTAAAAGCTGCCCTAGTTCAAAAGGACAGCCTTAGGTCATGTTGTATACACTAGTTCGTCTCTTTTTTCATGAACCATTTAGAAGTATACTCACGAATCCAAGGAACCACCCAGAAATCTCCGCCAAGTTTCCCAGCATTATATCCAGCGACGATAATGAAGATGCCAATCATAACATTCCAAGGGTTACTAGAGACTGTTCCTGCGAACATATAAGCAAAGTTCATTACCATACCGAAAAATACTGCAGCAGTCGTAAGTGTTCCAAGAATTAAGCCCAAACCGACTAAGAGTTCTCCCCAAGGAACCAAGAAGTTAAATAGTCCTATATTCGGTAATGCAAAACTCTTTAAGAATGCAGTGTAGGTAGGATAAAGTGCATGGTGTTTGTCTGACGCAAGTACTGGAGAACTAATAGCTTTTTTAATGAAACCTGCTGCACTAAACGCAGTTTCTCCCGTCAACTTTTCCCATCCAGCAGTGAGAAACCCCCATCCCAAATAGATACGTAAGAGTGCCAAAATCACTGAAGCAAACCTGTTTGTGCGGAGCCAGTTTGTGAACATAATGCCCACTCTCCCTGATGTGTTGGATTGGTGGTTCTCTTTACGTCTTTATCATCCAACATTCAAATCAGGAACTGCAGAGCAATCAGAAGCATTTATGCTTACTAAACGAACTGGTCTAAATCAGAAATGTCCACTCATCATAATGGATGGGGCTATTCATCTCACGATAAGCAAGTTGGCATCATAGATTTTGCACCTTACATCATGTCCAAGTTTCTTTTTTAACTAAACAAAACTTTGACCCCCAAAGAGGAGGCCTCAGTTTATTTAGGTACTCCCCACTCTAAAAAAAGCCGACCTTCATTCTTCATCCGGTCGATACTCTTCGCGAAAAGCACGAATTGCAGCTTCCCGGCGGCTCTTAACGTGGAGTTTCTTTAAAAGGACTCGAATTTGATACTGAATTTTGCCAACTCTCACATCCAAGGCTTGTGCTATTTCCTGTGTCCGCATGCCTGACATAATAAGACGTAAAATTTCTTTTTCTCGCGTTGTTAATGTTACCTCTTCGCCTGTAGAAGACTTCACAGCTCTCTCATGTTCGCTGGATGGTTCAAAAATAAAGTCTTCAAGCAAAAACTTCTTCCCTGTCCTTACACACTTGATACCATCCATCAGTAATTCAAAGCCAACATTTTTCATGAGAAAACCTTTTGCCCCTGACTTGATAACCTCAATAAAAGGTTTCTCCGAATCACTTAAGACAAGCATTCTTGCTTCTGGACTTTCATGATGAATTAAACGTACCGTTTCTTTCCCAATGTAGTTCGGAGCATTAATTCCAATGACAATCACTTCAGGTAAAAATTCACGGTACTTTACAAGTGCTTCCAGCCCATACTTAGATTCGGACACAACAGTTATTTCACCGGATCGCGATAAAATCATACGCACACCATACAGAAACAACTCGTGCTCATCCACAATCATGATGCGAACATTGGAGATATTTTCCGCGTTCCCCTCATTTCCTTCCACATCTATCAACTCCCATTACTTTCGAGTCAGATAGTAATCGGGAAGAAAACTCAGTGTGTTACGTTTCTTGACGGAATCCTTTTTGCAATAATAACCACACCCCCTGTACCAAATCATCGCAAACAGGGCAAAACGAGAGAATGGATCGGCGGCTGCAATATACATTTGCTTTGTCAAGAGAAAATTCACAAGTTGCACCCAAATAGTAGCCAAAGGTAAAGTGCCGCGTAAATAGCATCAACGAGTCGATTGGCGGGATGGGCCATACCGCAAATAAATAGTTCTCTCGTCAATTCGGAAATGGTCCTTCCGTACCTGAGCGGTATATGTTAACCCCCAAAAAGTCCTATAAAACCGTAAAATAATGAATATTAAATGGAGATATGATTGACAGTGCTGCTTGAAGGTAAAAGAGTGTAGGGGTATGCTTCTAGTTTGGATTAGTACAAATTGGCTCTTCAGTATATAAAATTACCCCTTAGACCGTTGTCTAAGGGGTAACATTCTCTGTTAGATTCTGTTTTCTTCATTCAAGTATAGTTCCTAATCACCTTTCCACCAAATCTTGTCCTTCCAATTCTCCGATGGCTTCCTCAAAAGAAGGATACCCATCGCAGTCTCCTGAACTTGTCACAGCATACGCACCGACAAGCGACCCTAAACGCATGGAATCTTCAAAACTCCAACTGCGTGCCATTCCTGCAATCCAGCCTGCATTAAAGCCATCACCTGCACCCACCGTATCAACCACAGTGTGAACAGGCCATGCCTTAATTTTTGTCACCACACCCGACCGACTGGCTTCTGCACCACGCGATCCGCATTTCATAATCACACCCTGCCCCACAAATCCGCGAGTTCGTATATATGATTCTACTTCTCTCGCATCATCGGTTCCAAAT
>JAKADF010000384.1 GCA_021820805.1 Bacillota bacterium | reverse complement strand
CCGCATGGACTGCGCGTACCGACTTAAAAGATTGTCCTACCATCTCAGGAGACACCGTAACTTCTTCGATGACAAACTCGTCCGAGTTAACCATTTGAAGCAATAAACTTCCTGCATGCGGGGCTTGTAGGCTTTTGGCGAGAGTGTGACCGAGTAACTCCTGCCATACTAATGTACGCTTGATGCCGAGCGCTTGAAGTGCCCGCGATGCAAGTGCGGAACGTGTACTAACCGTTACCGGTAAGTCTTTCGCAATTTCACGCAGTGCAATTGCTGTCTCTAGAATATCGCCGTCTCTCTTTCCCGTTATCACAGCGTGTATAGCAGCGTTTGGATGTGCCTTCACAAGGACATTAGGATCTCGTGGGTCACCTTTGATATATGACACGGCGGAAGGAAGTGCTGCCGAGTCGACGTCTTCTGCTACTAAGACAACGTGCCCAGTTTTATACAAGGCTTCGATCACGGTCGAAGTCTCGTCTGAATCACCAAGAACGATAATATGATTTTTTCGAATACCAACATGTTCCATTCCTACCAACCTCCTGATCTTCGCCTCTGCGATACGTGCAGCCATGATAGAAAATACTGCACCGAATAATGGGACACAGGTCACGATAACGCCAATTGTGATGGCACGCCTCACATTGGTGTGAGGAGCTATATCGCCATATCCAACCGTCGCTGCCGTAACAATGGACCAATACAGTGACGCAACAAAAGTGTGATGTTCGTAGTGAGCGAATAGTCCAGCACCAATGAGGATGCAAACGATAGCCGAGACAGAAAGATATACTTCAGTACGTCGGGTAATCGTCTGCAATAATCGTGCAAATAGGACAAACAAGAAACCAACACTCCCATCAAAGTTCTCTTTCTATACAAAACTTACAATGATGAATCTGGAAGCCTTATAACACCCCAATGTGTGTATGGTTCACATTCCGCCGTAGCATAAATGGTATAGTTCGAATCATTCAGTGCCTGAACACATAAAACGCTTTCGTCTTCAACAATGTTCTTCTGGTATCTTGTGCTGCTATCATCACATTAAATGGTGTCATGACAACGTTTAAACGTCAACCTTGCGTTAATTCCTGAAGACTAGAGTTGGTAAAACGAGCTTGTTGCACTCATTTGGACAAAGCACTCCATCAGTTTGCAACTGAGTTGTGGCGACATTGAATTGGACTTCGTCTCTGGTGCAGTCAATGTTGGCGTTGCGACCGCAAACGTGAACAGGATTTGGACCTCTTGTACTTTGGTGCTGTACCTATTTGGGTTTTCTGAAGGTCCGGCCAGGGAACAGCGTGATCGGTGATGCAGCCGAATCCTTTAACTGGAGTAATGAAGGGGACCACACAAAAATTCAGTTTTATAGCAGATAAAGCAGGGAAATATGCTATTGTTTGCGGAGTTCCAGGACATGATGCAGCAGGAATGTGGGATACGCTTGTCGTTTCTGATTCAGCAGCAACTGCTACGATATCTACGCGATGAGAAACTACTTTACCGATTTACTATCACGCTTGGTGAATACAAAGCCCGATAAGGTTCTTCATGTTTGCTTCACTTTTTAGGAAATGTATAGACTCTATCAGCGGGGCGAACCTTTTGTCTGCATTCATATATTCCTTGAACTCCATCCCACTTTGGAGAGAAGTAAGTGCGATTCTGCTCGATGCATGACACTAAAATGTATTCGTACCCACCGATACGTTAAACTCTGTCTAATAGTGGCATCGATATCCCTCGAAATGAGGCTTACGGATTTTAAAACTAAGATTTTAAAACTAAGCATTTTTTATCAATGGTTACTCCAAAAAGGTAAACCCATACCAGAAGAGCGCTCAACAGTGGGTGCTCTTCTTGACTATCTGTGATAGAAGATACAGTTCTCGTTTGGTGGTACATATGATGCATTCAGTGTCTGTGAAGACCAGCGTGTGAAGTCTGTTACTGTTATTGAGATCAAGGACAAAGTTATTGAATAGAATCGCTCGCATCTCGCCACGTTTTCAAATAACGGTTTGGATGACCATCGTACCCGGGTGATTCAAGCTGACTACCTTGGGTGGATTCATCGGAAAGATAGGAAATTTGAAGTTATCTGCTTGGATATTGACAACGGTCCAGACTGGACAGTGACTGAATCAAGCAGTGGATTATATCGATACGGTGGTCTTGCTGCGTTGTCAAGGTTATTGTCAAAGCATGGAGTAATTGCATTTTGGAGTGCATCTTTTTCGCCTGAATTTGCAATGCGGCTTAGACATTACTTCAATTATGTATCAGACTCAATGTACCTCAGGAACGCGGGGAACCTGATTACGTATACATAGCAGCCAATGCTGTGTCCGTTTGACTAGGTTGTTCAATAGCTTCTTTAAATAAGGACTACCGTGCACGCAAACAAAAGAAGTCCATTTTGGATATTGGATACAGTAAATAGATTCTCTTTGTTCCCGATGCAATAACAACCCAAAACTTCCATCATAAAAGCTGAGGCTTCTGAAGAAGTAAAAAAAGGCATGCGTTCGATCTTAGGTCCGCACGCCTTTTTCGTTTAATTACTTAAGTTCAAATTGCGCTTGATAATTTTGAGAAATCTTCATTGCATAGTTCAATTCCAGCTGCTGAAATGTTCTCCTCAACATGTGCAACAGATGAAGTACCAGGAATCGGAAGCATGGCTGGTGAACGTTTTAATAACCATGCGAGTGCAAGCTGCGACGGCTTAACACCAAGTTGCCCAGCCAATTTATCAAGTGGTCCGCCAACTGCCGCTAGTTTCCCGGTTGCAAGCGGGAACCAGGGAATAAAAGTAATATGGTGTAACTCAGCGTAGTCAATGAGCGGATCCGCATCGCGTTTTGTAAGATTGTACTGGTTCTGAACAGAAACAATTGTCGCTATTTCGCTTGCTGCCTTTAATTGCTCTACACTAACTTCACTGAGCCCGATGAAGTGGATCTTTCCTTCTTGTTGTAAAAGAGAAAGCTCGCCGATTTGTTCAGCAAGGGGGACCTTAGGGTCAATTCGATGCAATTGTAAAAGGTCAATTCGCTCTAGACCAAGGTGTCTCAACGAGAGTTCGACTTGCTGACGTAAGTACTCGGGTCGGCCAACAGGGACCCATTTATTAGGACCTGGTCGTACTTGTCCTACTTTTGTCGCGATAATAAGTCCATCTTTGTAAGGGTAAAGAGCCTTTTTAATAAGTTGCTCAGAAATAAACGGTCCATAAGAGTCTGCTGTATCTATGAAATTTACACCTAGTTCCACTGCTCGATGTAGTACGCGAATTGCTTCATCCTTATCTTTGGGCTCGCCCCATACACCAGGGCCAGTCAATCGCATTGCGCCATAACCTAAACGGTTTACCTTCAGTTCGCCGCCTATCTTGATACTGCCTGCTGCTGCAGCAGATACAATATTAGCCATCCGTAAGTTCCTCCTGTTCAGGGTAATAGTGCCCGAAATGGACATATGTAATTCTAGTATCTATCTTTATGCTACCTCAACTTATGCTAGTATTCCAACAAGAATAGTCACTCTACTGTGAATTCGAGCTTGTAAAGTTATTGGTCAAGCAGATTGACGTATCGACGCGGAAAGGTACAAAGAATTGAATTGGGCTAGATTACCGAATCGTTAAATAAATAGTATACGTTGTACATAGGGGCTGCCGAATGAACTATGCGGCAATCCCTTTGCCGAGAGTATTGACGTCCTGTTCTATAAATTATCTCAGGGATATATGAGGAACCAAATCACCAATCAATCCAAGAACACGAAAGCATCAGGTTACGCCGCGGTTGAACGAACCCAGACATATTGGAGATCTCGATTATTGATTATTCCGAGAGATAGCAAGGTAAATCCTAAATCCAAAAGACGCTTGAAAATGTCAGCAGGTTTCTCAACAAGTATATTACCAAGCCCTATTGTGGAAGAAATCTTGACTGCAAGTGTAGCTGATCTTACATCGACTACGACAACATCATTTGGGTCATTGGGCTTCTTGGGACGTTTCGTTACTGTTACTTTCATCGGTTGTTTTTGTACTGATGTAAGTACTTTCCTTGCCATCTTCTGAGTTGGGGGTTTTGCAGCACTCTGGGTAAGCGCCATAC
>JAKADF010000383.1 GCA_021820805.1 Bacillota bacterium | reverse complement strand
AGGCGTCTCAACAGCCACGGAACTGCAGCTTCCAATACTGCAAAACAAGTTGCGGCATCACTTGGTACAGCTCTTATGGTCACAATTATGTCTGATCGAGCAAAGTACCATTTTGCGGATTACGCGAATTCAATGACATCAAATAACTTGTACCTAACGAACTTAGTGAATCACCTTTCACAGGAACTTGCAGTACAACTAAGTCAACCGATTCAGGCGGGACAAGAGTTTGTAAGCCAAATGCTTTACGGAATGGCAATGCAGCAATCAACTATCGATGGAATCAACGACTCGTTTATAGTCGCAACGCTTATTACAATCGTAGCGCTCTTGCTGTCGTTCTTCCTTAGTCGGCCAAAGATCATAACAACTAAGGAAAATGCAAAAGATGCAGTGCTCGGCCTTCCAGAGCCTCGAAAAGGGTTTCCAGTTACAATGAAATAACTTTTAAAGCAGTAACTCCGCCAATTTCATATAATTTGGCGGAGTTTTTCCTTTTCATCATTTTGTGAAATAATTTCTACTATGGTAAATGAATCAAACTCCGATGGAGGAATCAAATTGTTATCCAACGTTAGGAATAAACCTTCACACTCCCGGTTTTTTATTGCGGGGTTCCTATTACTAATATTGATTTTGTTTAGTCAATCTATAGCATACGCCCATGCATCAGTTGTAAAATCCAACCCAACGGCCGGTGCTGCCTTACAAACTTCGCCGCATACAGTTCAAATCTGGTTTGATGAGGCTGTACAAAATTCTTTTTACGGCATTGATGTGACAAATGCACAGGGCAAGCGAGTTGACATCGGCGACGGACATCTTGCTCCAAACAATCATGCTCTTTTAGAATGCACGCTGAAAGATAACCTCAAAGATGGATATTACCTAACACATTGGCACGCCGTATCCGATGACGGACATCATGTAAGCGGTACAATTCCTTTTACAATTGGAACCGTAGGAGATGATTTAATTGTCCCTGCAGTTTCGCAAGCGAACCAAACATTGCCGCCAATTTTAGTTGTTGTAAATCGCTGGATACAATATCTCGGGTTCATTCTGCTCTGCGGGCTGTTAATTTTCGCATCTTTTATCCTGGACAAGCGTATTCGTTCCATGAACAGGACTAAAGTTTATATACAGAAAATAACCTGGATTTTATTAGTGTTACTTGGACTTAGTGTCTTTACATCACTTCCAATACAGGCAAGCATAGATACAGGTAAACCAATAAGTGAAATTTGGCACTTGCCTTTATTTCGAACAGTACTAGCAACCGGGTTTGGGTATGTATTTGTTTGGCAGGCAGGAATTACTGCTGCTCTGTTTCTTACAGCTATTATCATGCAGCTCACGAAACTGCAAACAAGATATGTTTGGTATATCCCTATGGCTGTCCTATCCTTCTGCATGTTGGTCTCAAAAAGCCTTATAGGCCACGCAGTAAGTTCAAGCCATCCTATCTATTCTGTGACAGCAGATGTGTTTCACTTGACTGCTGCATCCATTTGGCTTGGAAGTCTTGTTGGGATGGTATGGCTTTTGCCGATACGTGAGTCTAAAGAATCCTGGCATCTTGAAAGTTATTGGATCACGATACGCCGATTCTCCATCTGGGGCATTATCACAGTACTCGTTCTTGTTGCTTCAGGATTGTATGCGACATTTATAAACATTCCAGACATGTATACTTTATTCCATACAAAATATGGACAATCACTGGACCTAAAGCTCGTTCTATTCATCATCATGCTTGTCTTCGCATTATTCCACTTGATAAAAGGCCAAAAGAGAGATCAAACAAAGACACTTACGCGTACCATTCGGACCGAACTTGGATTTGGGATTGCAATCCTTCTAGTAACGGCATTTTTAACAAACCTGCCAACCGCGAAATTATCTCCAGGACCTTACGAGAATACACAATCTCTGCCAGATGGAAGCAGCATTACGCTTCATGTCACACCAAATGTTGCAGGAGTGAACGAAATTGACGTTATTTTGAAAAATTCGGAGGGTAAAGCGGAACCTGAAGTTGATAAGGCTTCTATTGCACTTACGTCGCTAGACCATTATGCAGGGACGAATAATTACTCGCTAAAAATTGACCAAAGCGGACAATCAAAACTCATCGGACTGTACCTGTCAACAGCAGGAAGGTGGTATGTAACGGTCCATGTACTCATTAATAAAACAGAAGATAAGTATGCACATTTCCAATTTGAAGTCGGATCGCCATCTTAATTGGAATCAAGTGAGCAAAATTCAACGTTATCTGATATAAGTCTAAAGAGGACAAGATGACTTAAAAACTGCTACTATGAATATCAAATAATAGAGGAGGGGCTCGATTGACATTCACTTCACATTTACGCGATCGTGCAGATACACTTTGGAACAAAAGTTTTCATCACCCATTCGTCGTAGAACTAGCGCAAGGAACACTGCCAACTGAGAAATTTGTGCATTATGTTCAAAACGACTCTTACTACTTAACCGTTTTCGCCAAAGTACAATCTCTTGGCGCAGCGAAAACAAATGACTTACATACGATTGGACGTATGGCTTTTCATGCAGAGTCAACGATAAACGCAGAACAGGCTTTACACGAAACGTTCTTTGAAATGTTAGGTCTTTCCAGAGATGAAAAGTTCCTGCCGGCACCAACAGCATATCGCTACACAACCCATCTTCGTTCTGTTGCAGCAGAAGGGACACTTGGTGAAGTAATTGCCGCGATTCTTCCATGTTATTGGCTATATTATGAAATCGGGATCCGCTATAAAGATGCTACCCCGAACCACCCCATTTACGATAAGTGGATTGCCACATACGGAGATGAATGGTTTGAAAAACTCGTAAAAGAACAAATAGCACGACTTGACGACTTGGCCGAAAGAGCCAGTGAGGACGAAAGACAAAGGATGGAGCAGCATTTCCTCATTTCTAGTGAATATGAGCTCGCATTTTGGGAGATGGCCTATAGTCTTGAAAAGTGGGCATTCTAAAGTAGAAGTATAGTATAGAAATAAGTAAGAGGAGAATCGTAAAAAACGGTTCTTCTTTTATTTATTTGGGCAGCCTGTCACTTAGTTTAACTGTATCATCATATAGAATACATAATATATATTATGTATTCTATATGATGAATTACATTTTATTCACCTTAAAAAATGGGTGAGCGGTTATCGGTTGGTTTCTTGGTAACTTATCTTCAGAACTTTTTCTGTATTTTTATCGAAAAGAATCCTCACAAACACGCCAAATTCATGGCGATTATCTTTTAACCACAATTTAAAAACCTCTTGACTAGTGGATTCTGAAATAATCTGTCGTCCTACATGTAAATAGTCAATGATTGTTGCTTGTGGATACCTTTTTTGGGTCTCAGAGATAGCGAGCCTTCCCCATTTAGCATATTTAGGTGTAGATTTCGCGTATGGGCTTTGTTGAACATTCGCTGCAGGAGTAGTTAGTGCAAAATCAACACTCGGCGTCGACAGTAGAAGTATTAACATACAAAGTAAACCCATTGCCAATGGTTTTTTCATTAAATCACATTCCTTAATGAATTTTTCCAATAATATCCCCTTTGAATGCTTTCAAAATTCCACCTATGAGGGAGGGGCAGCGATAAGTAAGATAAATAAATATCAAATCACTTCAATATCTATTTGCTTATTTGCTTGATCTAAAAGAGGATTTCGATTCTATATCATTGAATAGTGGATTATTCTCATTGAGGCTGTTCATCTTTCAGATTTAAGGGAACAGAGAGGCGAATGGTAAATGCGTACAAATTTGAAAGAAGCATTCTTTAAGTGAGTTCCTTTTGCAATTGCAGTAACGTTTGTATGTGTTTTGGTTTATGGCGTCGGCCAACAAGTTATTCGACAGTCTGCGGATGACACTCAAGTGCAAATGGCTGAAGACGCGGCCTTTGCTTTATCTCAAGGACAAAAACCGGAATCCGTTATTCCTTCACAAAAAATTGATATGGCTAAAAGCTTGGCACCTTTCCTTATTGTTTATAACAACCATCAACAAGTAGTTGCTTCATCTGGTTCAATAAACGAACAAGTTCCTTCACTCCCAAATGGTGTCCTCGATTCTGCAAAGGACGGAGAAGACCAT